>CALLME010000139.1 GCA_938007945.1 uncultured Caulobacterales bacterium | reverse complement strand
TTTTTCATCCTCAGTTGTTTGGCTTCAAGGTGCCCCCACCTATCAACTTCGATTTTACATCCTAACTCATCCAGCCCCACGCCGTTGAGTCACTCGCGAGGCGCACAGTAAACAGCTTGATAAATTTATCAAGAAAAGAAGATATATTAGATTAACAGAAAATAAAGGTCGTTTAATGGCTTTGGGGAGCCGTGTGTCAAGGGCCTGAGACGCCTCTGGACCAACTCTTTTGTGCCACCGCCCATAGGGGTCAATTACGCCTGAAATGCCGTTACCAGCGGCCCGCACAATCGGCAAACCTTCCTCAATCGCGCGGTAGGCCGCTTGGTTGGCATGTTGGCGGGGGCCTGTGCTTTTGCCGTACCACCCGTCATTGGATTGATTTAATATCCACTGTGCTGGTGCGCTGTCTTTGGGGTGCGGTGTCATAGCGGGAAAAATAATCTCATAACAAATCTGTGGGCTGAGCTTTGGAAGGCCAGGAAAAATAGCGAGCTTTTTGACTGGGGCTGGCGTAACAAAGGAAGAGGCTGTACTCATTGGGGTAAGGCCAAAGCGTTCCAGAAATCGTCCTGCTGGCAAGCCTTCACCAAATGGCACTAGCTTCATCTTATCATTAATTGTGCTAATGGCCGCCGACCCGTCGGCGTCAAATGTAATCGCAGCAGAACTATTATAATAATAAGAAATGGGAGTGCCATTAGTGGCTGGGCGAATTTCTTCGCGCAGGCTACTCGGTAGCCAGACGGGCGGCGTGTCATCAAAGCTAAGAAATAAATCGCTGACAGCCCGCATTAAATCTTCATTTTCAAGCGCAAGCCCGCCTAGCGCGCCCTCTGGCCAGATAACGTGACTAATATCCTCAAGACCTGCGCTTGCGGTTTGGGTCAAATAGTCATTGGTGATGCCAATGGAGCCGAGCCTGTCGAGATTATCTTTCTGATCAAAAGGGGTTTGCACAATGCGCAGTTTCACACCGTCATGAAAATCTAGCGGTGGGGCTATTTGCAAACGCAAAAACCCAAATCCGTAAAGCGCGCCTAAGACGAGCATAAACAATATGCCTGATTTGCGAGGTAATTTAGGCTCATCTGCTCGCGCGGCGAGGCAATGCCCTAATCCTCCTGCGAGTAGCAACGTCAAAAAAGTGAGCCCGTAAATACCAATCACAGAAGCGGATTGCGAAACGGGTCCACCCGCTTTGAAAATATAGCCCGGTAAGTTCCACGGAAAGCCAGAAAGGACGTGGCCGCGCGCAATTTCTGTCATAGATATGAGGCTGGCAAAGATGAACGGCGCCCATAATCCGCGCGGGTTCAGCTTGGCATAAAAATGCCCAGCCGTGCTCCAAAACAGCGAAAGCACGGCACAGAGCAGTAAGACCGCAGGCCCCATCAGCGGTATATAGCCTGGCCCGCGGGCGATGAAGGCTGCACCAATCCAAAATAATCCAAAGATAAAATAGCCCATCGCAAACCAAAAGGCGCGGGAGCGGCAGAGTTTGGCAGAGCGGTCTGATAATTCTGTCGCGGCGGCCAGCCTTAAAGCAAGCCATGAAAAACATAATAGCGCGAGCGGCCATATGTAAAACGGTGCAAGACCCAATACGGCGAGTCCGCCAACAGCGAAATCAAGCCCGCGCCCGCGCCAGCCCTCACCCGTCAGTAGCTTGTCAAATTTAGCCATGTGTCGGCTTTGGGTCAGTCGCGCTCATACCGCCCGCATCATCGTTGGACGGTGAGAGCACTTTTTGCTTTTGCATATCACGAATACGCAAACGTTTTATTCGTCTTGCGTCAGCGTCAACGACTTCAAATTCTACGCCGTCGGGATGTTTGATAACTTCGCCGCGCTCGGGCACACGACCCACAAGTGTGAAAACAAGGCCGCCGAGCGTATCTGCATCGTTTTCCTCATCCACTGTAGCAAAGTCACGCCCGATTTTCGCTTCGCAATCATCAATAGATGTGCCTGCATCAGCTTCCCAGAACACCAGCCCATTTTTACCGACAAATTGTTTAAGGTCAGACATGCTCGCATCGTGCTCATCTTCAATATCGCCGACAATCGGTTCAACCAAGTCTTCCAGAGTCACAATCCCGTCCGTACCGCCATATTCATCTACCACAATTGCCATATGAATACGGCGGGCCTGCATTCGCGCGAGGAGTTCTTCAGCGAGCATGGAGGGCGGGACATAAAGCACAGGACGGAGTATGCCTTGCGCGACTTTCTTGGTCGCATAGGTTTTGCCGTTACGGCCCTTTGCATTCAGCATCAGCAGCGGCATCAAATCTTTAATGTGGATCATACCGAGCGGCTCATCCAAGGTTTCTTTGTAGACGGGTAGACGCGAATGGGCTGCGTCACGAAAAGCGACCGAGAGATCGTGCAGCCCTGTATCGCGTTCCACGCCGACAATATTGGCGCGCGGCACCATAACATCTTCAACACGCAAATGGTGGAAGCGCTCCGCCGCAGACATCATGCGTTTGCGAGATTTCGTGTTCTTATCGTCAGGCGTGACTTCGGTTTTGCCGAGTATTTTACCAAGCCAGTTCGGGCCGTTAGGCACATGTAAGCCGTCAGTCATAATTTAAATCACTGTCTGTAATTTGTAAGGATTGTCAATACCAAGCGCGGCAAGCGCCTTAATTTCTAGGGCTTCCATGGCCAGCGCATCGGTCTCGGTTTGGTGGTCATAGCCTTGAAGATGTAAAAATCCATGAATCAGCAGATGAGATAGATGCGCTTTTATCGTCACCTGTTTTTCGTCCGCCTCTCGCGTAATAGTCTCGTAGGATAAAACAATATCTCCAAGCAATGGTCCATTGGCAGGGAAAGACAGCACATTGGTTGGGGTGTTTTTGTCGCGGTATTGATGGTTGAGCGCTTGCATCTGCGCGTCATCCGTCAGCGCGATGGAAAGCTCGCCTGAGCGTATATTCTCAAGCGAGAGTAGAGGGGCAAGTTGCGCCGCGACCCATGCTGGCTCTGATGCACAAGGTAGGGTGTCCCACATAGGCGCTTTCACAGAAATGTCGAGAGCCAGAGGAGAGTTTGAACTGGGAGGTTCCATGACTATGTGGTCTGTCTCGAGCGTTTGGCCTTGCTCGTATTAGCTTCACGCTCATGCGCTGACTTTTGGTCTTTTTCATAAGCATTGACGATTTTGCCTACCAAAGGGTGACGCACAACATCAGAGGCGAGAAAGGTCGTGGCCTTAATGCCTTTAATGCCGCCAAGAATACCCAGCGCATGGGCGAGACCACTTTGCACATTATAGCCCAAATCAGATTGGCCGGGATCGCCTGTGACGGCATATTTTGCGCGCTCGCCGAGGCGGGTCAATATCATTTTCATTTGCGGCACGGTCGCATTTTGCGCCTCGTCAATCACAACAAAGGCATCAGATAGCGTGCGTCCGCGCATAAAGGCGACAGGTACAACTTCAATTTCGCCACTCGCGCGACGGCGCTCTACGTCTTCGCGGCCCAGCACCATGTTGAGCGCGTCCCAAATCGGCTGCATATAGGGGTCAACTTTTTCGTTAAAATCACCTGGCAAAAATCCAAGACGCTCGCCTGCATCGACCGCTGGGCGGCAGGCGATAAAGCGCGCTACTTCCCCGCGCGCGAGAAGACTTGCGCCGTAAGCCGTGGCCAGAAACGTCTTGCCCGTTCCAGCAGGGCCAACACCAAAATTGATCGTGTTCTCTTGCAGGGCTTTGATAAATTCTTCTTGGCGCGGGGTTTTAGGCACAATCGGCGCGCGGCGCGGAAAGGGGATAACAGCATCTGCCGCCGCCGCTTTCACCTTGCCGCTCCCGACAGCGCGAATAAGCGCGCGAATATCGGCGGCTGAGCATGGCCAGCCGCGTTCAAGGCGCTGGTAAATCTCGCGCACAATCTCGGCGGCGCGCGCCCGGTTCGGCCCGTCACCATTAATATGCACACTCGCACCGGGCGCTTCGACGTAAACGTCAAACGCGTCCTCAATCAGTGCTAGGTTAGCATGGTTCGGCCCGCAAAGTTTGCGCACCATATCCGCGCTATCAAATTGGAGAATATCAGTTTGTGTGCTCATGACCTGTATTTAGGGACTCGCGCGTCGAAAAGCGAGGGGGAATTGATGACATCGCAGCGCATTGTAAATCGTATCAAATGATGCTATATATGATGCATGAGAACGACTGTGACACTCGACAATAAACGTGTGAACCGCGCGAGCGAATTGACAGGCATTGAAAGCCGGACAGAGCTTTTAAACGCCGCACTCGACGCGCTCATTGCGCGCGAAGCGTCAAAGCGGCTCGCAAAATTAGGCGGCACAGAGCCAAAAGCCTCTGCTGCGCCGCGTCGGCGCCCTGCTTAAATGTGGTCGTGATTTTAGCTGACACCTCCATCTGGATTGACCATCTCCGAAAATCTGACCCCATATTTTCAGCTCAGCTAGAGGTGGGCGACGTAGTCATGCATCCCTTTATCATAGGGGAAATTCTGCTTGGCAATTTAGCCAATAGGGTCGTCTTAGAAACAGCCTTATCAGAAATGCCCCAAGCGGTTCTTGCGAGCGATAAAGAAGTTCTGTTCTTCATCCGCTCGGAACAAGTTTACGGGCGCGGTATAGGCTGGGTCGATGCGCATTTACTTGTCTCTGCGCGTTTGACAGGCGCGCGCCTC
>CALLME010000138.1 GCA_938007945.1 uncultured Caulobacterales bacterium | reverse complement strand
AGTGCCACATCTTGCGATACTTTCAGCTTCACGCGCTTGGCCTGTCCACGACAGCCGATTTCCTCAACCGCGCGAATGGCGGCGAGGGCGCTGCTCTCGATTGTGCGTTTACGGCCAACACCATCGCAATGCTCGCAAGAGGCTGTTGAGCCTTCAAGAAGGCTGCGGCGGCGGCGTTGGCGCGAGATTTCCATAAGGCCAAATTGAGAGATGCGGCCCATTTGCACGCGCGCGCGATCTTCGGTCAGCATGTCTTTCATACGCTTTTCAACGGCGCGGTTATTGCGGTTTTCGTCCATATCGATGAAGTCAATCACGATAAGACCTGCAAGGTCACGCAAACGCATTTGACGCGCCACTTCTTCCGCCGCCTCAAGATTTGTCTTAAGCGCCGTGCGCTCGACATTGCGTTCCTTAGTCGAACGTCCCGAATTGACATCAACAGAAACAAGCGCCTCAGTGGGATGGATAACAAGATATCCGCCAGATTTCAGCTGCACAACGGATTGCAGGCTGTTTTCAATCTGCTTTTCGACCTCATAACGCAGGTAGAGCGGGACGGACTCCTTGTAATGCTTCACATTTTTAGCATGGCTCGGCATGAGCATTTTGATAAACGCCTTGGCTGATTTATAGGCGTCTTCACCTTGGACAAGGATTTCGTCGATATCTTTGTTATAGAGGTCGCGGATCGAGCGTTTAACCAAATTGCCTTCTTCATGAATGAGAGCAGGCGCGTTGGATTTCATCGTATTATCTTTGATTTCCTCCCACAGGCGCGTGAGGTAGTCATAGTCGCGTTTGATATCGGCTTTAGTTTTCTTTGACCCAGCCGTACGCACAATCACGCCAATACCCGTAGGCACATCAAGGTCGTTGACTATGGTTTTGAGACGCTTGCGGTCTGCACCATTGCTGATTTTGCGCGAAATACCGCCGCCCCGTGGCGTGTTTGGCATGAGAACACAGTATCGTCCCGCAAGTGACAAATAAGTCGTCAGCGCCGCACCCTTATTGCCGCGCTCTTCTTTGACAGCTTGAATCAGCATGATTTGGCCGCGTTTTATCACTTCTTGGATTTTATAGCGGCGACGACTGATGCGTTTGCGACGTTTTACGGCAACTTTGTTCTGCTCGCCGGCTATTTCTGCGTCGGCTTCGTCCGCTACATCTTCGTCAGACGCGTCAAGATTAGGGTCTAATTCATCGTCGTCATCAGACAAGTTGTCGTCATTGTCGTCGTGCTCTTCAGTCTCATCTTCGTCCTCGACATCAGTTGCAGCGTCATCTTCATCACGTGGAGCGGACTTACGGCGTCCACTACGAGATTTTTTGGCAACCGCCTTTTCTTCGTCTTCAGCTTCCTCTTTATTTTCAGCTTCCTCGTCCTCAATAAGTTTGACGCGATCTTCATAGGGAATTTGATAATAATCAGGGTGAATTTCACTAAAGGCCAGAAAGCCGTGGCGATTCCCACCATATTCAACAAAGGCGGCTTGTAGCGAGGGTTCTACGCGTGTGACACGCGCGAGATAAACATTTCCGCGAATTTGCCGTTTACTTCGGCTTTCAAAATCTAGTTCTTCAACGCGGGTTCCATTAACGACAACAACGCGAGTTTCTTCCGGGTGGGAGGCGTCGATTAACATTTTCTTTGACATGGTATTCTCCAAAACGCCCGCAAAGCTCGTCTACAAACCGCGATAAACTGCGATGAGACTGGAAATAGCGCAGTGCGCTAACGGGCAAATATGATTGTAATAAGGTTGTATTTAGTGTTCGGACAAAACGCAGCACTGCGCCGATAAAAACCGGGCGAGACATCATATCTTTCAATACTGCGTTCATTGTAACTCTTGTTTAGCCGCAAAATGCGGCGAGATGGCATCGGATGATGCGATTTGGAGCGGCACGGCTCAGACTCTCAGTCCAAGGGTGGCGTGCTCTCGCTCACATCATGATGTAGTGCCCTAATTCGGACGTAGGCGCAAAGCCTTTTTACGGTTTAGCCTTAAAGTCGTAAGACTCTGCTAACGCTAAGCCGATATGAGTAGCATATTAAGACTAAAAGGTTTTTTGTGCGTCCATTCCCGTTCATATGGCTACTGATGACAGTTTTCACAAGCCTGCTTGTGGCCCCTATGGCCGCAGGGGCAGAAACTGGCGATTCGCTCACATTAAAATCCATTCAGGTGATCGAGGCAGCGGAGACTGTCGAAGTGCAGCTCGTATTTAACTCATTACCGCGAGACCCTGACAAAGCCTTCATTATTCCAGGGGATAGACCGCGATTAGTGCTGGATTATAAAAATGCAGGCTTTGATATCATTAAGAAACGTAACCGCGTCAATGGTGCGGGGCTTGTGAAGGCCGTTCGCTTTGCGCGCAGAGGTGAGGGGGAGCGTGATTTGCGCCTTGTTCTTGACCTCGCGACTGAAACCGTACGGCATACGCCGTTTATCAGCGGTAATGAACTGACGTTGATTATGCAGAATATTGATACATCTGAACCAACAGCCGCCAATTCGATTGTAGAGGTGAAAACACCCTCTGAAATGCCAACTGCCGTTCCTTCATCTGTGCCGGAGCAAGTCGCCACCTTAGATGCGCCACGCTATTTTAAGAACGCAACACCTTTTCCGCGTTTAAAGCCAGTCGGCACGCTGAATACTGCACCGCCTAAACCTATACGCAAACCTGTCATTGTGATTGACCCTGGTCACGGCGGTTATGACCCAGGCGCTATTGGTGTTGCGGGTACGAAAGAGAAGAAGATTACCTATGCCGCCTCGCTTGAGCTACAAAGGCAACTCATTGCGACGGGGCGTTATTCTGTTATCATCACGCGTAATAAAGACGTCTACGTCCCGCATGAGGAACGCCTGCGTATTGCTAGAGCAGGCGGCGCAGATTTGTTTATTTCCATCCACGCCGACGCCACAGCCAATAGCTCTGCGCGAGGGGCCTCTGTCTATACGCTCGCCGACCGCGCTTTGACTCGTTCAAAGCGGATAGTGACATCTCAAAACTGGATTATGGATGTTGACCTGTCAGAGCAGAGCGACCCTGTCGGCGATATCTTGGTCGATCTCGCGCAACGCAAAACAGCGACACAGTCCGATGAATTTGCCGAAGATTTGATTAAGCAGCTTGGATCCACGACCAAGCTTATCGGCAACACGCACCGCCGCGCAGGCTACTTTGTGCTATTGGCACCTGATGTACCCGCTGTGTTGCTGGAACTTGGTTTTATTTCCAATGTGGAGGACGAAAAACTCCTGAACCAAGAGGCACACCGCAAAAAGGTTCTGACATCGGTAACAAAGGCAATAAATCTGTATTTCGATAAGCAAAAGTCGTGACCTATCTGTCGAAGCGGTCTAAGTTCTCTTAAGAGGCGAATCTCATGTGCCGTTGAAGTGGTTGTTTGCATTGCAGTATGGCCGCATCTCAGTCTTGATTTCGCCGCAATAGCGCGCAAATAGCGTGTGAGGTTACAGAGCGTTGAGCGATTAATATGCAAAAATTCCTGACAGTCCTGAAATGGCTTATCGCGATAGGTATCGTGATTGGAATTATCGCTATTTTGTTTGTCGCCATATTCATTGCGCGCGCGTCCAAAGGTTTGCCGTCTGTAGAAACACTCCAAGATTACCGGCCCCCCATCATGTCACGCGTACATGCAGGTGACGGCAAACTGATTTCTGAATTTAAAAAAGAGGCGCGTGTGTTCGTGCCAATTGAGACTGTGCCAAAGACACTGCAACACGCCTTTGTTGCGGCCGAAGACCAACGCTTTTACACCCATGACGGTTTTGATGAACGCGGTTTTGCCCGTGCGATGGTCGCCAATATTGGGCATGTTATGAATGATCGTAGGCTCGAAGGCGGCTCCACAATTACGCAGCAAGTGGCGAAGAATTTTAAAGTTGGCAATGCGCGTACTGTGGAACGCAAAGTTCGGGAAGCGATTATTGCAGGCCGTATAGAAAAGGCGATGAGCAAAGACCAAATCTTGGAGCTTTACTTGAATGAACCCTATTTTGGGCGTGGCGCTTATGGTGTGGCGGCGGCGTCGCTTAACTATTTTGGCAAGCCAATGAAAGATTTGAGCCTGGCCGAGATGGCCTATTTGGCCGTTCTGCCAAAAGGTCCTGCAAACTATCAAGTCGGCGACCCAGCCAAAAAAGTGCGGGCCCTACGCCGCCGCAACTATGTTCTCGATCGCATGCTTGAAGACGGCTATGCGAGCGAGGCCGATGTAATTGAAGCCAAAGCTACAGACATTATTGTTCAAGAACGCCTTGCAGGCGAAGAGTATTTGGCGGCCGAGTATTTTGTTGAGGAAGCGCGCAAGCAAGTTTTCAAACTCTACGGCGAAGACGAGCTATATGAGGGCGGGCTATCAATTCGCACGACGCTCGATACGAGCCTACAACTCGCGGCACGTAAAGCGCTTCGTAAGGGGCTT
>CALLME010000137.1 GCA_938007945.1 uncultured Caulobacterales bacterium | reverse complement strand
AATTGCCTTGAGACAGGGGAAGTTGAGGACGGGCGTCACTTTGCCGTCTGGGAAGATCCCTTCCCCAAGCCCTGCTATCTATTTGCTTTGGTTGCAGGTGATTTTGACGTGTTGGAAGACAGCTTCACCACGATGGGCGGGCGCGATATTCCACTCACAATTTATGTCGATAAGGGCGACGCGCCGCGCGCGGAATACGCCATGGACGCGCTCAAACGTTCGATGAAATGGGATGAGGACGCCTTTGGCCGTGAATATGATCTCGACCGCTTCATGATTGTTGCCGTGCGTGATTTTAATTTCGGCGCGATGGAAAATAAAGGGCTCAATATTTTTAATTCCTCCCTTCTTCTCGCTGACGGTGAATCCGCGACAGACCTCAATTTTGAACGAATTGAATCTGTCGTCGCGCACGAATATTTTCACAATTGGACGGGCAACCGTATCACCTGCCGCGATTGGTTTCAGCTTTGCCTAAAAGAAGGCTTCACCGTTTTTCGCGACCAAGAGTTTTCAGCCGATGAACGCGGCGCGGCAGAACAACGGATCAAAGATGTGCGTGCCTTGCGAGCACGGCAATTTCCCGAAGACGCTGGCCCACTGGCCCATCCTGTACGCCCCGATAGCTATGTGAAAATTGATAATTTCTATACCGCCACAATCTACGAAAAAGGGGCGGAACTTATCCGTATGCTCAAGACCATATTGGGCGCGGAAGAATTTCGCAAAGGCTGTGATGTTTATTTCGATACGCTTGACGGAACGGCCTCAACAGTTGAACAGTTCATTGCCTGCTTTGAGACAAGTTCTGGCACAGACCTCTCTGATTTTATGAATTGGTACCGCCAAGCAGGCACGCCAGACCTCACAGTGGAGCGCGATGACAGTTTTCAGTCTGAAATGTCCTCTCATGTGGTGACCTTTAGTCAGCATACGGCGCCAACGCCTGGCCAGCCTAAAAAGATGTCCTTGCCTATTCCTATTCGCTGGCAGGTTATTGGCGATAACGGCCCACTGATGGAGCCACAACTGACCGTTTTGCGCGGGGACGAATCCTCTATCTCCTATCCACGCCTGTCTGAACCGCACAGCCTGTCCGTGCTGCAAGATTTCTCTGCGCCTGTGCGGCTAAAGACGCAAAACACCACTGAAGATTACTTGCGCCTTATGGCCAATGACCCAAACGCTTTTAACCGCTGGGAGGCAGGGCAAACGTTAGCAAAGGAACTGCTACAAAATCTCTCACGCGCGATAGAGACGGGCAATTTGCCCGTTCCAGACCGCGCACTTTCAGGCTATGTCAGCGCGTTAAAGCGTACACTTGATGATCCGAGTTTCGAGGAGGGCTTTAAGGCCCTTACCCTCAGCCCACCGTCTGATATGAATATTATCCAGAGCCGCAAGGAAAGCGACCCCATCGCCGTGACTCTCGCGGGAGACTGGCTGAAACGTGCTGTGGCAGACCATCTCAGTGACGACCTTCTCGCGACATATCATAGGCTGACAGATGTCGGCCCGTTTAGTCCAGACGCCGCGTCAGCGGGCCGCCGCGCACTTAAAAATCGCGCGCTAGCACTTCTCGGGGCTGGACTTCACCCTCAAGCCGCACCTCTCGCGCTCGCGCAGTTCAAAACGGCGACCAATATGACGGATGAACTTTCCGCCCTGATGACATTATCAAAACTTGGCGGACGGCGCGTCGATAATTCACTTGAGGCATTTTTTGATAAATGGAAAAACCATCCACTCGTGATTGATAAATGGTATGCCTTGCAATCCAGCCGCGATATGTCTGACGGTGTTGAAGCGATTGCCGCGCTCACAAAACATCCCAGTTTTGAACGACGTAATCCCAACCGCGTGCGCGCCCTTATCGGTGGTTTTGCCATGGGCAATCCGACGCTGTTTCACGCCATCAACGGCGCAGGTTACCGTTTCTTTGCAGATGAAGTGCTGGAGATGGATAGTCGTAATCCGCAAGTCGCGGCGCGTCTCGCGGGCGCATTTGAGATTTGGCCCAAGCTAGATAAAGCGCGCCAAACGCTCATTAAAGCGGAGTTGTCGCGCGTGCTAGGTTCAAAGCCGTCAAAAAATCTCTCAGAAATTGCCAGTAAAATTCTCGCATAACGCCACTGTTGAGAGCGAAAGTCCTAATCCTCATTAACCACGCCCCCTAAAACTTCTTTAAACTCGTTGAGGTAGGACGGGGCGTGATAGATATTACAACATTTCAGGGCTTTCGCACCCATGTCTCGGAAGAGATGTTCACGGTCATGCGCCAACCCATCATTGATCTGAGCACAGATCAGGTTTTGCATTATGAATGGCTTGTACGCTTTGACAGCACGAGTGGGCTTGCTGGTATTTTACGCCCAGCCGAAATTTCAGGGGCCATTAAAGACCTTGATTTGTCCATGCTCGCACGCGCCGTCTTACAGCTTAATGAAAATGCGGACGGCCCTGGCATCGCCGTCAACCTTTCAGGTGCGTCAATGGGCGAGGCGGGGTTTGAACATGCGCTCAACGCATGCCTGTCTGCGCTGACAGGGCCGCCGTCAAAACTTACGATTGAGCTCACAGAAACATGGGATATTCGCGAGCTTGATGCAGCTTCAGCTTTGCTGGCAAGACTTCGCCGTCGAGGACATCCAATTTGCCTTGATGATGTGGGGGCGGGAGCGGCCTCCATTCGCTATCTGCGCGCCATCGCGGCAGATTGGCTAAAAATTGACGGGGATTTTGTCGTCGCCGCCTTTGAACAGTCGCGTGATTTAGCCATTCTCAAGTCGCTATTGACGCTAAAAAAATCACTCGGCGTAAAATTTATCGCAGAAGGCGTAGAGACTGCTGAATTACTCGAATTTGTTCGTGACCTCGGCTTTGACGCCGCCCAAGGCTATTATATTGGGAAACCTGAATTGAAATCAGACGCCTCCTAAGCGTTTCAGCTCAAATCTTAACCAAATTCAAACAATATCCACCCAATCTGACTCTCGACTTCATGGGCCGTTGCCTACATGATTTTCGAAAGTGATTCGTAAGGGATATCAGTGACAACAGGCGCTCCACAAAGACAGGACACCGCGCGCGTGCCAGCGCCGTCTGCGCCGTCTGGTCCTTTGCCCTATTCAGCGGCCCCACGCCCTGTTGCGCCGCTACCAAGGCCGCAGAGACAGCAAACCGCGCCAGCACAAGCTCAGCGCCCGCCCGTAACTGCTCCCCAGTCCGCCATGCCTAACGGTACTGCCGTTCGGGGTACAATCCCTCACCCTGCACAAGAGCCACTCTCTCGGCCCGCTGCACCACAAAACCCTGTCGCCGTCTCTTCAGTCGCCCGCCGCACAATTATGAACGCGTCACATGGCGAGTCTGTCGCTGACTCACTTGATACGCGCTCCATGAAGACACTCTCCATGACAGCAATAAGCTTTATGGTGTTTTTTGCTGTTTTGGCCTCGACTGTCTTGCTTAGCGAGCGAGCGACACACGCTGACAATCAAAAAGAAGCCGTAATGCGCATGAGTACAGAGCTTGGCCAAACCAGCGCGCAGGCTTTGGACACACAACTCGCCTGGATTGATCAGGCCATTGCAACACGGGGCAACGCAAAAGAAATTGTAGACCTTGTTGCGCGCGGTAAAAATGTTCAAGGCGCACTTATTATCGATGCGAATAATAAACTTTTGGCCTCTACGCCAAATACAGCTTCTGCGGCGGCGTCTATTCCTGTCAAAGATTTCCCAAAAGTGGGCGTGAAGGTAACCTCACTTATTTCGCCAGAAGGCGCGGTCAGTCCTACCGTCATTCGGCGCGCGGGCACCGCCTATCTCGCAACGATACTGGCGCCAGGAACAATGATTGATTACAACCAGTACCCTAACGCCCTTATCCTGACAGGGGGCGGTATAGTTGATGCACCTGCCGAGATGGGCAAAATTGGTGGGCTAGCCTATCTTGGCTTATCAGCCAATCGCCTAAACGCGATAAAGAATAATGGTGCTGTATCACATGAGATAGCAGGTGAAAAAGTGTGGATGTCTATTCGCACGATACCTAACTCAGACTCTATTGCGACCGTGTCGCTTTTACCAAAATCCTCTCCGCCTAATTGGATGAAAAACCTTTTGACGTTTTTAGCGATGTTTCTTGGCACAGGCGCATTATTTTACATCTTGCTGAAAAATCTTCTGCGTCAGCTCAGAACAGTTGAAACCTCTCAGCATGACAATGAAATTTCAGAGCAACGTTACCGCGCAGCCCTAGAAGGCAATCGCGGCGGTATTTTTGAAATCAACCTCACTGGGAATTCAGCTTATCTATCGAGCTCTTTATCTGAAATTTTGGGATTGGCCCCACGTGAGCAAGAAATCACCTTGCCGCAATTTTTGGGACTGTTCCGCGAGGCTGATCGCGAGCGACTTTATTCTGTGACACGCCGCGCACATATTGGCGGTGAGTTTGAAATCGATTTGAATGTCGCCCATCTGCCGCTAACCCTCGGCGCGCGTGGTAAACCGTCTGTGCGCGGATCAGATCTTGAGAAGGTCATTATCGGCGTGGCGATGGATGTGACGGAGCAACGCGGCGCGGCCATGCGCCTCCAAGCGGCAGAAGCGCGCCTCTCTGACGCGCTAACCTCTATGAATGATAGCTTTGTACTGTGGGATCCGCGCGGCCGTCTCACGCTGTGGAACAATCAGTTTGAAGAATTTTTCGGGTTTCAGCCTGGCAACCTTCAACCCGGTATGGACCGCGCCACAATTGAATATCACGCCAATAATGTGATTACGGAAGTGAATGATATTGAAGGCGAAACGGCAAAAGACATTCTGCTCAATGACGGCCGTTGGATACGTTATCAAGACGCGCTGACGGCGGACGGCGGCACGGTCGGTATCGGGACAGACCTCACAGGTATCCGTACGCGCGAATATCAATTGCAGCAAAATGAAGCGGCGCTACAAAAGACAATTGATGTTTTGCGCAAATCCCAATTCCGCATCGTGGAGCTTGCTGAGAACTACGAACAAGAGAAAATTCGCGCGGAAGAAGCCAACCAGTCTAAATCCGATTTCCTTGCCAATATGAGTCACGAACTGCGTACACCTCTTAATGCGATTAACGGCTTTTCTGATATTATGAAAAAGGAAATGTTCGGCCCGCTTGGCGATCCGCGCTATAAAGAATATGTCAATGACATCCTCTTCTCAGGGCAACACCTTCTGTCTCTTATCAATGATATTTTGGATATGTCCAAGATTGAAGCTGGTAAAATGACGCTGAACCACGAAATTATGCAAATAGATGATATGATTGGCCAAGTTATTCGCATCGTGCGCGGTCGCGCCGAGGATAACCGCTTAAAGCTTATCTATCAGCCATCAACTTTACCAGAAATTGAGGCTGACCCACGCGCGGTGAAACAGGTCCTTCTCAATCTGATGACAAACGCGATTAAGTTTACGCCCGAAGACGGATCGGTTAGTTGTGAAGTCACGCCCAATTCTGCGGGTCTCATTGTCAAAATTTCAGATACAGGCATTGGTATTGCGCAGGAAGATATTGAGCGCCTGGCCAATCCATTTGAACAAATTGACAGTGACCACTCGCGGCAGCATGAGGGCACGGGTCTAGGCCTCGCCCTATCAAAATCAATGGTTGAGCTTCATGGCGGTAACTTCAAAATTGAAAGTACGCTCGGGCAAGGAACATCTGTTATCTTCACGCTGCCTAATACGCCAGTTGAGAAAGCTGTTGAGACAAGCAATTCAGAAGTCGGTAATGAAATCACACGCCTTGCGCAAGACATTGCAGACGTGCTGACCGATGGTAGCGTTAATAACAGCGGGACGAGCACTGCACCTGAGCAAACAGGCTCACCTGTTGCGCCGCCGCCCGTACTTAACGCCCCCCCTGCCCCGCAGCCACGCGGACAAACATCCCAAAGTGCACCACCGCCGAGACCACAAAACGCGGCTTAACATATTGCTTTGCGAAATATTTAATTTTGCAAATCCAAGAATTTTGGCAATATCTCGTTGACAGATTCAAGGTAAACCTCGGTCTCTCTGCTAAGATCAGCGACTGTTCCAAAAGACATCAGCTTGGCAATTGCTGATAATACTGATGGCTCAACATCTCCCGCAAGCGACCCATGGGTCAGCGCCAGATATTGCATTAAGCTCAAGTAATGCTCTCGGGCAGATGAAAGCGTAACGTAATCTTCCGTAGAGAACTTGGATATTTCATTTGCACGGCTCAGCATATCTTGTGTGGCTGTTAGGTCGCGCCTCGCAAAGTCCTCGCATGCGCTTAAATATAAAGACTGCGCAACAAATTCTATATCACGCAGGCCACCTGAGAGGTTTTTAATGTCCCACTCCCCGCGCGGCGGCTTTTGCTCACGCAGCCGCAAAAGCATATCCGCAATGTCGTTTTGCATATTTAAATCGGGGCGTGGCAGAGTGAGTACGTCCGAAATGAGATCCGATACTTTCTGCCCGAACGCGTCATTGCTAGCCGCCATCACGCGCGCGCGCGTGAGCGCCATAAACTCCCAACTCCACGCACTCTCTTTATAGTAGCGTGTGAAGGCGTCTAAGCTAACCGCGACAGGTCCAGAGCGACCGCTCGGGCGGAGTGCCATGTCAACCTCATAGAGACGACCCTCTGCCGTTACAGACGACACGGCGCTGACCAGCGTCTGAGTGAGCTTTGTAAAATTGCTAATCTCGCTCGCCTCGGCGTCATATAATACCATGATATCAAGATCAGAACTGAGGCTCATCTCGCGCCCGCCTGCTTTACCAAGCGCGATGACGGCGTAGTCACCTGAGAGGGGGCCCCGTCGTCTTTCGGTTTCACGCGCGCTAACAGGCAGCATAATATTCATAACTTTATCCGCGAGCGCGCTCAAGCCTTGAGCGGCATCTACGGCACTCATTTGCCCCCGCAATGCGGCGGCCGTTATGATAAACTGGTCTTCGCGCAGACGATGTCTGGCAAAATCCATTGACCGTTCGAAATCAAGATTGAGGGTTAAGAGCTCCGTATATTCTGACCCTAATTTATCTGTATTCACCGTATAAAATTCAGGTGACATCATGGCGTCTAAGATTGCAGGACGGGCCGAGAGTGTGTCTAAAAGGCGCGGTGACATCAGCATGAGCTCTAAGAGTTCGCGCAAACTTTCTGATTTCTGTAAAAACATAGACAAGAGAGATACGCCGCCATTAACCCGCGTAAAGAACTGCCCAAAGGCCTCAAATGCTCGGTCAGGAGACGCGGTCTGCGAGCAAATTTTTATAAGCCGCGGCGCGAGGCGCGTGAGCATTTCTCGCGCGCGTTCTGAGCGCGTCGCAGAAATACGGCCCCCTAGCCAAGCTGCCATGTCTTTCCAAAGTTTTTTAGGCTCAGAAAATCCCAAAGATGTGAGTGTGTCGAGTGTAGCCGGATGTGGCTCAACGCCTGTGAAAGACAACGTACCTTCGGCGAGCGCGAGGCTTTCATGGTCGGGAAATAATCCCTGATAGCGTGCAGATACATCTCGCAGCGTAGATAGTAAAACGCGGTCAAAGTCTTCCAAGTTTGGATATCCTGAAAGACGCGCAAGTTGCAGCCGTTCCTGATTGTCCTCAGGCGCTATATGCGTCTGCGCGTCCTCGCGCATTTGAGCGGCATGCTCAAAACGTCTTAGCAGAGCATAATGTGCGGTAAGAGCAACCGCGTCATCTGGGTCAATAAAACTCGCTTCAGACAGTTCTGCTAAGGCATCGACAGTGCGCGGCCTGCGTAGGTCCTTATGTCGTCCACCGAGAATGAGTTGTTGTGTCTGCGCGTAAAATTCAATTTCGCGAATGCCGCCTGTGCCGAGCTTAAGATTATGCCCAGCTGGATTTAATTTGCCCTCGTCTTGGCGGGCTTGGATTTGACGTTTGATAGAATGGATATCCTCAATCGCGGCAAAATCGAGAGAGCGGCGCCATATAAAGGGGCGCAAAACGTAATTGATGAAACCCTCGCCCACGGTTTTATCTCCACCGCAAATACGCGCCTTAATCATCGCCGCGCGTTCCCAATTCTGACCTAGTGTCTCGTAATATCGCTCCGCTGTCAGCGTCGACACTGCCACAGCATTTGAGCGCGGGTCGGGGCGCAATCGCAAATCTGTCCGAAAAATATACCCCTCAGCCGTAACGCGTTCAAAGCCCGCAATGAGCTTCTGCACAAATTTAATCAGCGTGCGTTCTGCACGTTCAGGTCGCGGCAGCGAAATAACTTCAGGGTCATAGAAAATGCAGAAATCAATATCACTAGAATAGTTGAGTTCGCCTGCGCCGTACTTTCCCATGGCAAGGCAAAACAGTCCTGGCACGGGATTATCATCCTGGCCGCTATAAATTTCAAGCTCCCTCGCCCCTGCAATAAAGAGGCGATGCATACAAAAATCGGACAGTTCGGTGAGAGCACGCGTCACCTCAACCCAAGACCAAGTTTGGGCAATATCGGAAAGCGCTATAATTAAATGAGCGCGGCGTTTTAAAATACGAAGGGCGGCCATCTCAGCCTCATGCTCGCCAATATTATTTGGCACTTGGACGTAGCTTTCCGTTAACAGCTGCTCCGTTGTTTTATGTAGAAACGCCGCCTCTATGTCAGGAAAAAGCGTGAGACTCTCGGCCAAATAGGTCGCATTTTCACGTGCCGTGTCAATTGCCGCCTGACGTCGTGACGCACTCATGACGCTTTAGTTGTCGCCGTGCTTGCATGTGATTTGACTTTTCTGACACGCGGAAAAGTAAGCCGCGCGGCAAGGCCTGGACGGCCAGTTGCCGCGTGACGCATGCCGTCTTCAAGCGAAAAGACCGCACGGTGCAAATCCGCAATCGCGTCCACGAGTGCGAGGCCCAGTCCACTGCCTGGCAAAGAACGACTATCATCAAGGCGCACAAAGCGTTCTTTCACGCGCTGACGACTACCCTCTGGAATTCCAGGGCCGTTATCCACAATTGAAATCTCTGACCGGCCTTCTTTATTTTTTAAAAGCGAAAGATGTATGGCCCCACCTTTGGGCGTATATTTAATGGCATTTTCCACAAGGTTAGAAACGGCTTGCGACATCAAACCGCGGTCCGCAGAAATAATATGCCCGTCTCTAATCTCGCTTGTAAATGTCAGGCCCACATCTTCACAGGCAGGCTCGTAAAGCTCTGCGATATCGTCCAATATAGGTTTGGGGTTTAACTCTGAGAGCATTTCGCGACGTTCGCCCGCCTCAAGCCGCGCAATACGCAGAACAGAGTCGAACGTTTTAAGAAGCTCGTCCGCATCGTCTGCAGCGGCGAATAATGTATCCTCCGCTTGCGGGTCTTTAATTTCGGTCGCGGCCGTCTCAAGCCGCGTGCGCAGGCGTGTCAGCGGCGAGCGCAAATCGTGAGCGATACTGTCACCCGCATAGCGCATGGCCTTCATCAAACGGTCAATATGGTCAAGCATTTCGTTCAAGTGCTCGGCCAGAAGATCCATTTCGTCTTCGGAGTAATTGCGCGGCGCGCGCCTATCAAGATGACCTGCGCGCACATCTGTTGCAAGGCGGTTAAACGCCTCCACGCGCTGTGTAAATTTGCGAGAAACATACCAGCTTGAGATAAGCCCCAAAAATAGCGCGATAGCCGAGCTTGAAAAAATCGCATTTTTCACGCGTTCTGCTGTACGCATTGTCACCTCAACATCACGAGACGCGACGACTGCCGCGACGTTTTTTCCGTCAATTTGAAGATAGCCCGACAGGCCGCGCATACGCCGCTCTTTAGCAGGTTCGCTATCTGTGGCAGGAATGACCAGGATGAAGTCAACCTTGGTAAAATCCGCGTCGCCCACTTCACCAATAACAGTACGTTCTTGATTCTTAAGCGTAACAATCTGTTCTCCCAGACTGCCCATGACCATATCTTCGCCGTTTTGATTTTTAGACGTCAGCAAATAATGACGATCGCCAGAGCCAGAGCGTAGAAAAATTTCCCGACTGACGGGGATAAGTCCACCAACATCTAGAAGCGTCTGAAATTCTTCCACTTCGGCGGCGAGGGATTTATCGACTTGACGAATTTCACTGGAGATGGTCAGGCGGTAGACATTGCCCAGCGCTAAGAATAGCGCGACAACAAAAAACACCGCTCCAAGCAAAGACAGTCGGAACAGTGTATTTTTATAGAGCTTTGACAGTGCGCTCAGCATGGCTCACCTTAGCCTAAGGCGTTAGACCTGCAAGCGGTATCCCGCGCCGCGCACAGTGTGCAGAAGTGGTTCATCAAACTCTTTGTCAATCTTTCCGCGCAAGCGCGAAATATGAACATCAATCACATTTGTTTGGGGGTCAAAGTGATAATCCCACACCTTCTCAAGCAGCATGGTCCGGGTGACCACACGGCCTGCATTGCGCATGAGGCATTCTAGCAAACGAAACTCGCGCGGCTGCAAGAGAATGTTTTTGCCAGCACGGCGTACCGTGCGGGCAAGCAAATCCATCTCAAGATCTGCGCATTTTAATTTCGTGACAGCGGCTGTGGGATCAGAGCGACGACCAATAGCTTCAACGCGCGCCAGAAGCTCTGTAAAGCTATAAGGCTTGGCGAGATAATCATCGCCCCCTGCCCGCAGGCCTTCAACCTTTTGGTCCACTTCGCCTAACGCGGATAGAATCAATACGGGCGTGGCGTCGCCATCTTTGCGCATTTCTTCGAGCACAGAGAGACCGTCACGTTTAGGTAGCATACGGTCAAGTACGAGCGCGTCGTAATCTGCTGCACGCGCCATCTCAAGCCCAAGCTCCCCGTCAGGGGCAAGGTCCACAACATGGCCCGCCTCCATCAAGCCTTTGCGCACATATTCGGCGGCAATATCATCATCTTCAACGACGAGTATTCTCATGGACATCTCCTGGGTCTCCTGACGTTGAGCCTAGCCGAGTGGTATGGCCAGTACGACCATATTCTCTCGCCCGTCAGGCTCTCTAAGTAAAATTATTAGTTCTGTTTGGCCTTGTTCTTGGGCCTTAAAAATCATGTGCTCAAAAGCGGGCACGCTTGGAATATCTTTGCCGTCGATCTGCATCAGCACAGCATTTGCGACAATACCCGCCTTGGCCGCTTGGCCATTTGGCGAAACAGATTCAACATAAACGCCCAACTGGTCATAACGCATACCGAGCGCGGAACGTCCTTCGGCCGACAAATCCACAAGGCTCATGCCGTGGCGCACGCTGCCGCCGACGACCGTGCCCGGCGCGCCTTGCGGCGAGGCCGCAGTGGCTTGTTCAACAGATTGATCTACGACGTCTTTGTCTGGGCGCTCGCCAATCATGACCGTCAGCTTATAGGGTTTCTCATCGCGTTCATAAATGACGGACATTTTTTGATTGGGCCTTAAACTCCCAATCAAGCGGGTCGCCTCAGTTGAATTACGGACAGCGCGGTTATTGATATTAAGGATAATGTCATCAACTTTCAGCCCATAAATATCCGCAGGACTACCTGGCACGACATTATTAATTGTGGCGCCGCCGCTTAAGAATCCACCGCCTCTAGAAAATTCAGCTGTGCGCAGGCCCGCACCGAGCCAACCACGACGCACACGTCCTTCACTGCGCAGTTGCTGCACCACCGCTTCCGCCGTTTCGTGTGGGATAGAAAAGGCAATTCCGACACTCGCCCCTGTCGGTGAATAAATAGCGGAGTTTACACCGACCACATCGCCTTTGGGATTAAAGAGCGGGCCACCCGAGTTACCCGTATTAATCGTCGCATCGGTTTGGATATAATCCACATAGGCGCCGCTTTCGACGCGTTCGCGGCCAATGGCAGAAATAATCCCAAAGCTCGTCGACTGTCCGATACCAAAGGGGTTGCCAATCGCGACCACCCAGTCTCCAATACGGAGTTCATCGCCGCGGTGAAAATTGACTGTTTTGAACGCGCGGTCACTTTGAATTTTTAGCACAGCCAAATCTGTTTCTGGATCGGTCCCGACAATTTCTGCTGGGAAACGCTCACCATTATTAAACTCAACTTCAATCGTCGTACCGCCTTCGATGACGTGATAATTCGTCACTAACTCGCCTTTTGGATCGATAACAAAACCAGAGCCCTGTCCTTCGGTTACCGATTCAGCCGTTTCCGTTTGCACTATGATATTCACCACCGCAGGGCTGACTTGCTCGACGAGATCCGCGAGGGATGTTTGCGAGGGATAGCTAAAGGGAAAGCCCAGCGGCGGTGTACCGCGCATGGTTTGAGCTTGGGGCGCCTGCACAGCTTGACGGTCGTCAACGATTGCGAGTTTTTGAGTTTGGGACCCTGTTTGTGTCTGAGTCTGAGTCTGAGGCTGGGTCTGGTTTGGCGTCGTCGGGGTGTCGTTGAGAAGACGCAGCGGCACAGGGCTTGGCGCCGTTGTGCCAAAGCCAATCGGCTTGACAACTTGCGCCTGAACCGACGTGCTGAATATGAGGCTCGCAAGGAGCGCTAGACCTACTGACGTCACGGGACGAAAACGCCTCAGAGCTTGGGTATCAGGCGATGTTAAATTCGGGCGAATATATTGCACGGGAGTCTCCACTACATCCGCACCTTGAGGGGGGATGTCTATCCTTAATCTGTCCAAAACATGACAAGACTGTCATGTAACAAATACTACGCCCGTTTAAACACCAAAATCTGGTTATTTTTGGGCATGGCGGTTTGCTGGGTTAGATTAAACCCGTGAAGTTCAAATATATGCTTAACAGCCTCTAAATCGCGTACACCCCAAGCAGGATTGCGAGATTTGAGCGAGGCGTCAAAATCAAGATTACTCGGCGCTGTCTTTTCACCCTCTTTAAAGGGGCCATAAAGCACGCAAATTTGTCCTAGCTTCAGAAGCTTTTGCGCACCCTTAGCCAGACCGATGGCCGCCTCCCACGGCGCGATATGAATCATATTTGCGCAGTAAATCGCGTCAAATTCCGCGAGGTCATGCATCCAGTCCTCTTGCATTGTGTCGATATCAAGAGAGGATTTTATCCGCCCCTCTGCCTCCCTCGCCCAAGCATTTTGGCTCGCGCGTGAGTCCGCATCAGGGTCGCTGGTTTGCCAGATGATATCAGGTCGACGCTTACATATATACAGCGCGTGCTCACCTGTACCAGAAGCAATTTCTAAAACGCGCGCATTTGGCGAAAGTAACGGCAAAAGCACCTCAGATATCGGGGCGCGGTTATTGGCAGCCGTCGGTGAAAATTTTTTATCACCAGACTCAGTTCTGTTCTCAAGGTGGATGGGAGGCTTTTCACTCATGTCAAATCCTAGGACAGCATTTTGGGCAAGGTCAACGTGACGCAAAGTCCGCCAAGCTCAGATCGCGAGAGGGTTAATTCACCTTTATAAGCTCGCGCCAAATCATCCACGATTGCGAGCCCAAATCCTGTGCCAGGCGTCGCCTCATCAAGTCGCGCGCCACGTTTCAGCGCTGTCGCGTAATCTTCTTCCGCAAGTCCCGGGCCGTCATCTTCGACAGTTATGACAAAAGCCCCATCATCGACAAGGTGAGGTTTGGTCTGAACTCGCACTTGAGAGTGCGTCCACTTGCAAGCATTTTCCATCAGATTACCCGCCATATCTTCAAGGTCACGCCGTTCCCCCCGAAAGGCCAAATCAGGCGTCAGCTCGATCTGCATATCAATGTCTTTAGAGCGAAAGATACGTGGGAGTGTCCGTCCTAATGCCTCAATCACTTCAGATACATCTGTACTCACACCAATAGCCTGTCCTCTCGCCGCAGCACGTGCGCGGCGCAAGTGATGGTCGACTTGTTTGCGCATAGTATCAGTCTGTCGTTCAACGATAGCGGCGAAATCTGCGGTGCTTTTTGCGCTGTGATTTTCGCTTTCATTGAGCATTACGGCGAGGGGGGTTTTAAGCGCATGAGCCAGATTTCCCACATGGGTGCGCGCGCGCTCTACCACATCTTTATTGTGATCAATCAGGAAATTGAGCTCGGTCGCAAGCGGCTGAATTTCGGAAGGGTATTCACCATCCACACGCGTCGCGCGGCCCTCGCGCACATCCGTGACAGTATCGCGAAGTTGAAAAAGAGGTTTCAAGCCAGAGCGCACTTGCGTGAGAACCGCCGTCACAAGACCAATAGACAGCAGTGCCATAAGTCCGCTCGCAATCAGCGCAAAACGGTTCACCGCGCGGGTGGCCGGACGTCTATCAATCGCGGCCATTATGACAACAGGCTTGGTTGAATTGGGAAGGGTCACTTCGCGCGCAATCACGCGCAGCGGTTCGCCATCTGGCCCAACGGAACGCGTCGCAATCTCCTCGCCTGGGTTTAGAAATAATTTCTCTACGTCTCTGGGCGATAGCGTCAGCGATTCCCCGTAAAGAGAACGAGAGGCTTTCACAGGCTTTACCTGTCCATCATTCGCCATGTGGCCAATAAGCCAATAGCGACCCGAAAGCGCTTGTTGATAACGCGGGTCTGTTGGTTCTCGTATCAAGTTTATTTGGGAAATATCTCCAGAGGCGGGAACGTTAGCAGCAGCGATGAGAGAGGTGACCGCGCTCGTCATCGGGTCATCAAAAATACGGTAAGT
>CALLME010000136.1 GCA_938007945.1 uncultured Caulobacterales bacterium | reverse complement strand
GTAAGGCGGCTATTCGTGTCTGTGAACAAGACGGGAAGGGTCGCGGGACCGCCGTCATCCATATCGCCGTCATAAAGGCTGATCTCTGCGGGCAGGGTGTCGACGAGG
This sequence comes from uncultured Caulobacterales bacterium, assembly GCA_938007945.1. Lineage (GTDB taxonomy): Bacteria > Pseudomonadota > Alphaproteobacteria > Caulobacterales > Maricaulaceae > Fretibacter. The sequence goes on along the minus strand of CALLME010000136.1, from coordinate 2,946 downwards.
AAAAGCGTGTCCGCATCGACGGGGCCGCCGCCTGTATTGGTCATGGTGAGGGTGTAAATGACTTCGCCGCCGGGGATAGAATAATCAGAAATACCCCCTGCGTAATTGGCGAGCGTTTTCTCGCCCGCTATGTCTGGCGTTTGGTTATTGTCAAACACCCAATAGCCAATATTTTCCGTGGTGTGCGTGCGCGAGGTGTCGCCCGCGACAGTTTCTTCTTCGGTGGCCCAAGCGATTTGGCCTGGTGGTAAAGGGTCAGAGCCGTAGAGAATTGTCCAGCCGCCTTGGCCGCCGTCTTCGCCTTGGGAGTTTAAGATGCCGATATCGAAATCACCCGAGACTGAATAGTTATAAGGCGGGTTGTTTCCGACCCCTGCGCCTGTGTCAGGGCCGACAGCGGCGGCGAAGGTGATGTCATTGACTGTGCCCGTGCCGGCCTCAATGACGATATAGCCGAGCGTTTCGCTGGCGCGGGTGCCGTTGATTTGACCAATATGTTTGCCGACGCAAATGCCGTCCGCTTGGCCAGAGAAAAAGGCACCATTGCCGCGAGACTCGCAATCAAAGTTCCAAAATACACTGGCGTTGACATCATTAAACGACATGACTTGCCCGACGACGTGGGGGTTAGCGTAGCTCTGCGTGATGGCGCTTGTGACATTTTCTGTTGTCCCAACGCCCCAGCCGACGGCAAGACCGCTCGTCCCTGTTGAGAGCACTTTGCGGGCTTCATATTTCAGCCCGCCTGAGTTGTGGGCGCCCACATCGGCAATGACGCAATGCACATCAGAGGCGGTGACGGAAGAGCTGTTTTCAAATTGCTGGAGCCTGATATCGAAGCTGGTGGCCGTAACATTACGGATGCGTGTGGTCGCGGATGGAGAGAGATCACTTGGCAAGTTATAAGTACAGACGGGTACGGCTTCGGTATAGCTGTTCTCGAGCTGTATGGTTTGCCAGGACGCGCCGACATTTACGCGTTTTAACTCGAGATTATCGGTTAGCATTTGCGCATGGCAAAGCGAGGCCCCAAAGAGCCATAGGCTGCATCCCCATGACAGCGCTTTTATCATGGCTGAATATTAATCAGCTTTATGTGTATGGAAGATTAACACGCTAAGCGAGTGACATAAACACGACACGCGCCGCGCCCCATTCTTTGTCGGCGAGCACGTCAAAGCCGCGGAATTCCTCTTCTTCGGCTTCCTCAGCGGCGATTTCTAGGATGATGATGCCGTTATCTGCGATGAGTTCTTGGTCGCGAAGTTTCATGAGGACAGGCTTCCAAAGGCCTTTATTATAGGGCGGGTCGAGAAATATGTGAGTGAAGGGGCCGCGCAGATTGCCGGGCGCGATTTTGAGTTTTGTCGCGTCGCGGCGGTGCAAACGGGTGCAGCCAAACAGGCTCATTTTGTCAATATTTTCGCGGATAGCGCCGCGCGCTTTGGGCTCTGTCTCAACGAATAAGCAAAACTTTGCGCCGCGTGAAATAGCCTCTAAGCCGAGTGCGCCGCTGCCTGCAAAGATGTCGGCGACAATAGCGTCCTCAAGTTCTGGCGCCCAGTCTGCGTGTGCGAGAATGTTGAAAATCGACTCGCGCGTTTGGTCAGAGGTCGGGCGTGTGCCGCGTCCGCTGGGTGTTGCGATATTACGCCCGCGTAAATTTCCGCCGACAATTCTCATCGCTTCGCAAACTTTCCGCGGCCTTTGGGCATTTGACCTTTGGCTGCGCCGCGTTTTGGCGTGCCTGTTTTAGGCGTTTTACCAGCGGTAATTTTCCCATTTGGAGCTGCGCTTCTTTGCCCGCGTTTGGAACCTCTAGACGTGGGTTTCGCTGTGCCGTCATGGCGTTCCGCTTGAGCGGCGCTTGGCTTTTGCCCCGAAGATTTTTGAAAGCGTTTCGCGCTGGCATGGCTGCCGCGTTTGGGTTTGCGTGCTGGGCCATCTCGTCTTGCGCCGTCTTTTTTGGGGGCCGCTTTAGGAATATCGAAAATATGTCCAATCATTTCGCGTAAGCTATCCGATGGGACTTCTTCAACTTGGCCTTTCCCGAGCTTGCCAAGCTGAAACGGGCCGTAGCTTGTGCGGATAAGGCGGTTGACCGTTAAGCCGACTTCATCGAGCGCGCGGCGCACTTCGCGGTTTTTGCCTTCTTTAATCGTGACCGTGATCCAGACATTTCCGCCTTGCACTTTGTCGAGTGTCGCCTCAATCGGGCCTGTGGGGATACCGTCAATTTTGATGCCCGCCTTCAGCGTGTCGAGAATATCTTGATTAACCGAACCATAGGCGCGCGCGCGGTAGCGTCGGATGAAACCTGTTTTAGGTAGCTCAAGCGCACGCGATACGCCGCCGTCATTGGTGAGCAGCAGCAGCCCTTCGGAAGTAATATCTAGCCGTCCGACAGAAATCACACGCGGCAAATCTTTGGGCAAATTCTGAAAGACTGTATCGCGACCATCTTCATCTTTGTGAGACGTTACTAACCCTTCGGGCTTGTGATAGCGCCAGACGCGCGGCGGCTCGATACGGGCAACAGGTTTGTCGTCAAATAGGACTGTGTCATTGGCTGTGACTTTAAAAGCTGGCGTGTCGAGCACGACGCCGTTCACTTTCACGCGACCCTCTAGGATCAGCTTTTCCGCGTCGCGGCGAGAGGCGATGCCCGCGCGGGCGAGATATTTCGCGATGCGGTCGCCATCTGCTGATTTAGCGACATTGCCTTTGGCAGAGGGTTTTGTGCTGTGAGTTTTTCCCCGACCTTTAAACGGTGGCTTCTGGCCGCGGCGGCGCGGAGATTTATCTGGTGATGTTGGCGCCATAATGGTCGCTCCTTTGGGCTTCCCACTTGACGTGGCTGCGGGGCCTTTTACAGACGACGCATGACAAAGCTTGAACTTGATGAACGCTATATGCGCCAAGCCTTGGCCGAAGCGCAAGCGGCAT
>CALLME010000135.1 GCA_938007945.1 uncultured Caulobacterales bacterium | reverse complement strand
TGTTCACCACATCAACCAAGCCCTGAAAGCCCATAAGCTTTACGTCAAAGACAAAGATTATATCGTCAAAGGCGGCGAAGTCGTTTTGATTGATGAATTTACGGGCCGGATGATGGACGGCCGACGCTTGTCCGAAGGCCTGCACCAAGCGATCGAAGCTCGCGAAGGTGTTGAGATTAAGCCTGAGAATGTGACGCTTGCCTCAGTCACGCTGCAAAACTATTTCCGTATGTATGACAAACTCTCAGGTATGACAGGGACTGCGGAAACTGAAGCGTCCGAATTTTACGACATTTACAAACTCGACGTGCTTGTCATTCCAACCAACCGCCCGATTCAGCGTATCGATGACCAAGACGAGATTTACCGCACGGAGCGTGAGAAATTTAACATCATCGTCGAAGAAATCATTGAATGTCAGCAGCGTCAGCAACCTGTGCTCGTAGGGACAGTCTCAATTGAAAAATCCGAAGCCTTCTCCGAGGTTCTTAAAGCGCGCGGTATTCCGCATAAGGTGCTAAACGCGCGTTTCCACGAAGAAGAAGCCGCTATTGTCGCGCTTGCGGGTATGCCTGGCGCGGTGACAATTGCCACGAATATGGCGGGTCGCGGGACGGATATTCAGCTCGGCGGGAACTTAGAAATGCGTCTTGAGCAGGAAGTGCCAGAAGACGCGAGCCCCGATGAACGTCAAGCAATAGAAGATAAAATCAAAGCTGAAATTGCGGTCTATAAAAAGGCCGCGCTTGAAGCGGGCGGACTTTATGTTCTCGGAACAGAGCGTCACGAATCCCGCCGCATTGACAACCAACTGCGTGGCCGTACAGGACGCCAAGGTGATCCGGGACGCTCTAAGTTCTACCTCTCAACAGAAGATGACCTGATGCGAATCTTTGGCGGTGACCGCCTCTCTAGCATGATGGAAAAACTGAAATGGGAAGAAGGCGAGAACCTCACCAACCGTTTTATGACCAAAGCGATTGAGCGCGCACAAGTGCGGGTCGAGACGCGCAATTTCGACATCCGCAAAAATCTACTCAAATATGATGACGTCATGAATGATCAGCGCAAAACTATTTTTGAACAGCGCATGGAATTCCTCACCGATGACGATGTCTCCGACGTGATTGAAGATTTCCGTCATCAGGTTTGTGAAGACTTAATAGAAGAGCACGTTCCCAAAAAAGCTTATGCCGAGCAGTGGGACATTGAAGGGCTTGATAATAAGACCAAGCAACTTATGCGTATTTCTGTCCCCTTTGATGAATGGGCCCAAGAAGAAGGCATTGCCGATGAGGAAATGCTTGAGCGTCTTAAAAACAGCACAGACATCATGTATAAAGAGCTCACATCTGGCCTAGCGCCTGAGGACGTGCAGCGGGCGGAAAAAGATATTCTTTTACAAGTCATCGACCTGTCTTGGCGTGAGCATTTGCAGCAGCTCGACAACCTCAAATCTGTCATCGGCATGCGCGCTTATGGTCAGCGTGATCCGCTCAATGAATATAAATCAGAAGCATTTCAGTTGTTTGATAACCTCCTGACGGATCTGCGCGAAGGCGTGACCAAAGCCGTCACCAACCTTCTCATGCGCGTGGCTGAGCAACGCCAAATGCAGCAGGCCCAAGCGCAAGCCGCACCCCAAATGAGCACATCCGCAGCCCCGCGCGGCCCGATGGATATGATGACAGGTGCAGGCACAGCCGCAATTGGCGCGGGTGCAGCAGCGGCGGCCCCGACGCAAGAGATTACGCCAGAAGATTTGGTGGGTGTGTCGCGCAACGCGCCTTGCCCTTGCGGCTCAGGTAAAAAAGTAAAGCAGTGCCACGGCAAGGTATAACCAAAGCCTCAGCAATCATTTTAGGAAATAAATTAATCGGCGGGCGTAGAGACGTCCGCCGTTTCTTTTTTTGTCATTTCTTTCTTCGCCATCGCCCGTCCACGCTTATAAAGTGGCTCCTCAATAAGCGTGCTTATGACAGCAGCGGCGGCACAGCTAAAGGCCAATACGATTAAAGCGTAGAGAAACAGAGCTAACCCTGCATTTGGCACTGCCTCGAAAATGGGTTCAATCCATTGCTTCGTCCAAGAAACAATGATGGGATGAGAGAGATAAATCGTATAACTTTTGTCGCCGAAAAATTTCGTCACGGGATTGTATAAATTTAATTGCGGCACATTTTTAAACTTGGGATTTAGATAGGCAAAAGCGGTCAAACTACTCAAAGCAAATGCTTTCACGACGAGCCAGTAATCATAGTGATATTTGGTCAACCCTTTCGTCTGCGCAATCCACAGCCCAAAGAATATGACAGACAGTGCTAGCATCACAAAAGACAGAGGCCGTTCGCGATCTTTCATTGTCGCGCGCTGTACGATAAAAAAGAATGTACAACCCATGATGAAGATAAACGCCTGACGCGGGAAGGAATTGTGCAAAAAATGCTGCGTGGCATCATCTCCCGCATACCCTCTAAGCTTCATCGACACGACGATTAAAGCGAGCAGTGCAAGCCCCCACGCTTTGAGATTATTGCGCAACAGCACAATTAGTATTGGAAATATAGCATAAAACATCAACTCGACGCCAACTGTCCAACCCGCCCAAACCAGTCCCTGCTCTCGGCCTGGAATGATGGGAAAGAAGGGAACCGCTGAAAAGATGACCGTATTGCTCGGCAGCGTGTAATTAATATGGAAATAGTGATTGAGCCACGTTATCGCGATGAAGGCATACCAGACGGGCATGATGCGCGCGATACGTTTAATTGAATAAGCGCGCAGCCAACCCGCCTTGTCAATATGGCTATAATTTGAGAGGGAGAGCGAAAAACCGCTAAGTATAAAAAACAATGTCACGCCTGCCCCCATTTGGCCCGCGACATTCATCCACCCCACATCACCAATACCGTTCATGGCTTTGGCGTGATAAAATATCACTGCGACAGCCGCGAGCCCGCGCAAGGCGTGAAGATTTCCAGAAAATTTTGCTTGGCTTTGATACATTTCGCCCTACTCCCGTCAATAATCGGGCATAGGCGAGAGGCTGATAGGGGTCAAGAAAGAGCGCTCGTATTATTTACCAGACAAATTGACACTAAAGCTCTTCATCCTCAGAAAAAATGTCCTCTATGGCGCAACTAAACAACCGCGCAATTTTGAACGCAAGCGGCAAAGACGGATCATAGCGGCCCGTCTCAATCGCATTTACCGTCTGGCGAGAGACATTAAGCTCTTCCCCAAGCACGGCCTGCGACCACCCTTTCTGGGCACGAAGGGCCTTTAGTGAGTTTTTCATGACTTAGGCTCTCGCCATGGATCATAGTCATTACTTTTTACATAAGCTCCAGATTTCCAATGTCCGTAAATCATTCCAATCGCGTAAAAAATTACAAAGATCTGCAACAGGTAATTTGCGCGTAAATCTAGCATGTCAGCGCGAAAAAATTCTAAAAAACTCCAAGGAATAATCATAAGCATCGTTGCAGAAAGCCCCCATAGAAGACCTTTAATAACAATATTGCGGTGTAGTTCATCTGTGGATTTTAGAAACCAACGAGAAAGGAACAATAATAGCAAAGCTGGAATAACAGGGGACAAAATTAGGAAATATCGGAAGAAATTGCTTTGGTCTTCAACCGTTAAATACTTAACACTGATGGAACACGTCGCAAGAAGTAGACCAATCGTAACCAAATAGAGCGCTAAGAATTTTAGTGTAAACTTTCGTCGGGCTTTTAACATTGATTTAGTATAACTCACGGCAGACAAAACCCTGTGCCGTATTTTTTAGACAGTCGCCAACTCGCCAGACCTTGTGCGGCAAAGTAAAGCGGGAAAACGTAGAATAGCGGAAGACGCGGCAAGGTCTCAATGAACATCTCCAGAATGCCCCACCCGAGAGATAGCGACAAAATAACCGCCAAGCCCACCATTGAGGCTTCGGTCTGAACGCGCCGCGCGAGTTCGTCCGTTTCGCGTATAAAACGAAACCACCCATATAGGAAAGCAAGGGCTGCAAGACCCGGCAAAAATGCGAGCACATATTTCGGTGCTCCGCCCACAATTTCATTTTTGATGAGGTAGGCAGCCAGAAAAACGAGTATGAGATAGGCCGCCATAGACGGCACAAAGATTTTAAAATAACGACGCAGCGCTTGTTTAGGCGTATGTTGAGTTGCAGCAGTCATACGTCTTCCTTTGATAGAGCGATCATTTTTTTGCGAACATTTCCATATACCATCCAAATCATGATGTAAGGCCCAACGGTAATGACGAGATTGGCAACATTTTCGAATCCTCCAAAAGGCAAAGCATCTCCCCAGCGTTCCAATAATATCCACATCAACGCCATCGTCATAAAACCGATACCGCTCGTTGAGGCCGCCGCATTATACTCCGCTTTTAAGAGCTCATCTGCATGGTTATCTATTTTCTTTTTCATATGCACCGCTATCCATGTCGGAAAGCCAATTAATAAAAGCGCCGCGATAATCCTTGCAAATGGATTGTCCACTTTGTCCCCTAGCGCCAAAATAATGGCACTGACGAAAACAAGCCCAATATAAAACATGAAAATGCCAAACTCTCGGCTCCCCGCATTCTCTTTCGCAAGGGCATCTGCGTCTGCGTAAAACGGTACCCTGCTCATGCTGTCGCGCCGAAATATATGCCGAGCCCCGCTCCGATA
>CALLME010000134.1 GCA_938007945.1 uncultured Caulobacterales bacterium | reverse complement strand
GAGACAACAGGGATATTAAACCGCTCCGCCATTTGCATAAGGCGCACAGCTTTGCGGTAGCCTTCGGGCTGCGCCATGCCGAAATTATGCTTGAGCCGCGTCTCTGTATCAGTCCCTTTTTCATGGCCCATGACCATAACGCTGCGCCCGCGAATTTTCCCTAAGCCGCCCAGCAAAGCATGGTCATCCCCAAATTTACGGTCCCCCGCAAGCGGTGTGTAATGCGAGACTAATCCGTTGACATAGTCGAGATAATGCGGCCGTTGCGCATGGCGGGCCACTTGAGTTTTCTGCCACGGACCAATGGATTTATAGAGCGTGGTCAGCTCCGTATTTGATTTTTCACGCAAGGCTGCAATCTCGGATGCATCTGCCCCATCTGGGCGCGCGAGGAGCTCATTAATCTTATTATCAAGCGCCGCAATCGGGCGTTCAAAATCCAAATAGGTACGGGCCATAAAATCAAAATCGCTTAAATTATGTTCAGTCTTGAAGGGCCAGACAATAACGCCCCGTGCGCGGTTCACAAGTGTATATGCGGCAATAAAGGTCCATTTCACGTGTAGTCAGACCGCGCGCACTCTGGCACAAGGAACGTCTGAATTAGGGTCTAAAGGACGATTATGAAATTCCTATATTTGCGCGTTATCGCTATTTTCCTTGCGTTAACTCTCGGGGCCTGCTCACAATCAAGCCAAACCCCAAATATATTTGATCCCGCCCTCCATGTCTGGCCACATGACATTAGCGACGTGCCGCGTGATGAAGACGTAACCTACGGCGTGCTGGAAAATGGGATGCGTTACGCGCTACAATCAAATGCGCGGCCTGAACAAGAAGCCGTCATCCGTCTCACCTTCCGCGCAGGCTCCAAGCATGAGAGCGACGACATGTCAGGCGGCGCGCACTTCCTTGAGCATATGGCGTTTAACGGCACAGAAAATGTGCCCGAAGGCGAAATGGTCAAATCTCTTGAGCGCATGGGCCTCTCATTTGGCGCGGACACAAATGCGTCGACGACTTACACGCGCACAGATTACCGCCTCAACCTCCCCGAAGTCGACGACGAGACAGTGGATTACGCCCTATTCTTGCTGCGCGAGTTGTCAGATAAGATGCTGATTGAGGAGGCCGCCGTTGAGCGTGAACGCGGTGTGGTCAAAGCCGAAGAAGCCCGCCGCCGCGGCCCGCAATTTGACGCCTCCCAAGCGTTTCAAAAGTTTGTTCAGCCTGATGCGCGCGTGCTTAAACGCCCCGTCGCAGGCACAGCCGAGTCGCTTGACGGAATCACAGCAGCAAAGCTGCGCCGTTATTACGAGACCTATTACCGTCCAGAGCGCGCGCTCCTTGTCATCACAGGTGATTTTGACGTCGCCGAGATGGAGCAAAAAATCAGAGATAATTTTGCCGATTGGACGCCCAAAACAGAGGACGGTGAAGACCCGCTGCCTGAGCTTAAAACGACATCTGGTCTTAAAGCCATGGTCTATGATGATGATGAGCTCACGACATCAGTCACATTATACGCGGCGACCCCGCCGACCCCGTCTGGCGATAGTTTAGCTGAGCGCCGCGAAAGCATGATCGCCTCTGCCGCCGCCAATATTATTCAAATGCGGTTTTCCAAACGTCTCACTGAGGCCAACCGTCCTGTGCTCGGCGCAGCTATCAGCTCTAACACGGGCCGCTATATCAACACGCTCAGCGCGTCAGCGAGCGCAAAAGACAACGATTGGAAAACCGCGATTGAGGTGCTCGACGCAGAAATCCGCCGCGCGCTGAAATACGGTTTCCAACAAGCAGAACTGGACGAGCTTATCGCCAACACACGGCGCGGGCTAACCGACTCCGCGAACTATGCCGCCAAGCGCCGCTCTGGCTCACTTACGGCGGGCATTACAGGCGCGTTCAGCTCGGGCAGTGTACGGACAACCCCGCAATTTAGCCTCGATAATTTTGAAGAGATCCTCCCGACCATCACGGTTAAAGACCTCGAAGAGGCCTTTCGCAAAACATGGGACACAGATTTTCCGCATAAAATTTGGGTGAGCGGGCCAGAGCTTGACGACGTGAGCGAGGCCGATGTTATCGCCGCTTATAATGACGCAAGAGCGCGCGATATCGACCCGCCCGCGACACGGCAAAAGCTCGATTTTGCCTATCAAGATTTCGGCGCGGCAGGTGAAATTGTCTCGCGCGACGTGGTCGTGGATATGGAGATCACGCGACTAAAGTTCGCCAATAATGTCAGGCTCAATCTCAAGAAAACGGATTTCGAAGATGGCTGGATCCGCATGCAAGTCACAGTCGGCGAAGGCTGGAACCGCTTTGCGAGCGAAAAGCCGGGACTGACATATCTGGCGGGCGCTGTGCAAGCGGGCGGTTATGAAGCCCATAAAGCGAGCGAGATGAGCGAGATATTTGCGGGCAAAAACATCAATCTTGGGCTCAATATTGGCACAGATCGCCTCGCTTTTTCTGGCTCGACGAATAAAGATGACGTGCTGATTCAAATGCAGGCTTGGACAGGACTTCTCACCGCGCCAGGCTACCGCCCTGAATGGCGCGAAAAATTCGTCGAAAGCATTGAGAGCAGTTTTCACACAATCGATAGCTCCCCTGGCGGTGTCGCGGCGCGTGATTTGGGTCGTATCTGGCATGACGGCGATGTGCGTTACGGCCTGCTGCCAAAGGAAGATTATCTCGCCCTAAGCCTCGAA
>CALLME010000133.1 GCA_938007945.1 uncultured Caulobacterales bacterium | reverse complement strand
CTATCGCCGACAAACTCTAAAAAATCCCGCGCAACATCTTTGAACAAAGGTTTTCCCCGCAGGAATTCAGTTGTTAGTCCCGTAATTTCAACAACTTTGTCAGGAACTTCTCTTTGCGGGTCGAGATAGGCATGAAAACTGCGCCCCGTTGGCATAAAGTCAATGATTTCAATCGCGCCAATTTCTGTGATACGATCTGCACCGAGTGCGTCAAAACCCGTGGTTTCCGTATCAAAAACAATCTCTCTAATATTGCCATCAGCGCGCATTGATAAACTATTTCACCTCAAGATTTACGTAGATCCGTGATGATTTTTTGCACCTGTTCGCGCGCAAAAGGAAGGCCTTTGTCGGTAAAAATAACGTAATCCGCGCGCTTGCGTTTCTCCGCATCTGGCATTTGGCGAGACAGAAGCGATCGAAATAATTCTTCACTCATGCCGGGGCGCGCCATAACACGGGTTCGCTGAACCTCCACTGGTGCCGTCACGACAACCACCTTATCAACATAGGCGTCGCCGCCTGTTTCAAATAATAACGGGACATCCATAATAACGATATCAGCACCGTCTGCTTTAGCCTGTTCAAAAAACGCCGCACGCAACTCCCCGACCATGGGATGAATAAAGCTCTCAAGCACTTTTAAATTCAGTGGATCTTTGCGCATATGCTGACCGAGAACCGCACGGTCTATAGCTCCGTCTTTGATCGCGTCAGGAAAGACAGCCCGAATCAGCGGCACGGCTTTTCCGTCTTTGTCGTAAAGACGGTGCACAGCCGCGTCAGCGTCAAAAACAGGGCAGCCTTGTTCCTCAAACATTTGAGCGGTGGTTGTCTTGCCCATCCCAATTGAGCCTGTCAGCCCGAGGGTAATCATGTATTTAATTCTTTAATGAGGAGCTCTTTGGGATCAAATTCAGCGGGCGGTGTCTGGCCATAAAATAATCGGAATGAGGGACGCGCTTGTTCTATTAACATGGACAACCCGCCTAATGTTTGCAGCGCGCGTGCGCGCGCATCTTTAATGAGGGGCGTTTCAAGTGGCGTGTAAATCAAATCGTAAACAACGGCGTTATCGTCAGCATAGGAAAGATCAATATCAAGTTTAGAATTGCCTTTCATCCCTGCCGCGCTGGCATTGACAATCAAGCCCGCCCCCGACATCGCCTCAGACCGCCCTGTCCACGGCACAGCATAAAGGCTAGGGACGCCGACATCTTTGACCACCGCTTCAGCGCGAATATCTGTACGACCACAAAGCCTTATCTCTGGACATCCAAGCGCGAGAAGCGCGCCAATAATGGCACGTGACGCCCCGCCTGTGCCGTAAACAATGGCCGGCGTTGTTGCTATTTGACTCGGGCTCATAATTTTGAGAAGTGGCGCGGCAAAACCTTCCATATCCGTATTATGGGCAATGAGTTTGCCGTCTCGCTTATAAAGACAGTTTGACACACCCAGTTTTTGCGCGTCTGCCGTCGCGACATCCGCCGCCCGATAAGCGAGTTGCTTAAGCGGAAATGTCACATTCACGCCTGAAATAGAGGTCCGTTTTAATGACCGAAAAGCGTAAACCGCTTCATCTGGGCGCACTGCAAAGGGGACATAGGCCCCTCCTATCCCCATCTTTCTGAGCCAAAAGCTGTGCAATATGGGCGAGAGCGAATGGTGAATAGGCCACCCGCAGACGCCCGCCATTTTTGGAAGCGGTCTATTTGTAGGTTGATTCATGACAAAATAGCTCCGCGCGTGCGCAAATAATCAAGCAGCGGTAATAGCGATAGTCCCATGATTGAATAGCTATCGCCCTCAACTTTCGTAAAGAGCTGCGCACCGCGGCCTTCAAAACGATAAGCCCCGACAGACTTTAGTAAAAAATCCCCCTCGGATTTAATATAAGTGTTTAACCATTCATCACTAAAGTCTCTGACATGTAGAGTTACCTTTGACATATGCCGCCAAACGGGTCTGCCATTTTCACTAATGACAATCGCGCCAATTAGATGATGTGCTTTTCCCCGCATAGCAAGTAATCGGTGGCGCGCGGCCTCTATGGTCGGGGGTTTATCAAAAAGCTCACCGTCCATAGTCATAATTTGATCCGCGCCAATGACTAGTCCCAACTCTTTTCGTGAGACTCGCAAAGATTTAGCCTCAGCAAGTGCGTCCGCAATATCTCTTATCTTTGCACCGTCTGCGAGCATGGCTGATTTGATCGCCGCCTCGTCCACTGGCTTGGTGATGACGTCAAACGAAATATCCGCGCCCCGTAATATTTGTGCACGGATATAACTCCCTGAAGCAAGTATGATACGCGCACTCATTACGGCAGTCCCACCTTATCTTTATGCGCTTGAAACAAATTAATGATTTGCGCAGATGTTTCTTCAATCGAGCGGCGTGTTACGTCTACTACGGGATAGCCAAGCTTAATAAACATGCGTTTGGCTTGCTGCATTTCTTCACGCACGCGCTGCTCATCTGTATAATCTGTTTCGCCTGCGTTAAGATTTTCTAATCGCTGTTGTCGGATTTGCACAATGCGGTTCGGCGAGGCGAAAAGGCCTACAATGAACGGTTTTTCAAAACTCTCTATAATTTTCGGCCAAGGCGCTGTTGGGACGAGCGGGATATTTCCCGTCCTAAATCCTCGATTAGCTAAATATATTGATGTTGGTGTTTTTGATGTCCGGCTCACGCCCAACAATATAATATCGGCTTCACGCAAACCTATCACATTTTGCCCATCATCGTGCGCCATAGCAAAATCAAGTGCAGCGATACGATCATAGTAATCTGCATCCAAATTACGCTGCGCACCAATTTCTTGCATCACTGGCGCGCCAAGATAACGCCCGAGCATAGCAAGTGTTGGGTCAAGGATTGATATGGCAGGTATATTAAGTTTCGCGCAATGATCTTCAAGCATACGCCGGCGTTCTGGATTTACGAGCGTGTAAAGCACGACACCAGGACGCTTTTCAATATCTTCTAATGTGCGCCGCATTTGCTCTTCTGACCTGACTAGCGAGTGTAAATGCTCAAGCGCTGTTGCTTTGCCAAATTGCGCCGTAGACGCTTTCATCATCGCCACAAGTGTTTCTCCCGTACTGTCTGAAACAAGATGCACGTGAAAATATATCGCGATATTTGGGTTGCGAGCCATATGTGCGTTTTACGGTAGATGTTCTATTTGTCCACACGCCATCATTAAAATAGTGATGTGATACAAATTAGCCTGAAAGATTTTTTAAAACTTCAAAGCTTAACGCACATCAAATGAAAGACCTCCTTTATCCCCTGAATCGTGGGGATTAAATTTTATCATAGTTTTTCCACAGAGTTATTCTATATTATAAGTCAAATATAAAGGCTGTCAGTCTAGTTATCCTTATTATTCAATATTTCGCTACTAATTTTTATACAATTGAACAAGAACAAGATTTTAAGACTTTGTTAACCTCTCTTAAAAAAGGGTTAAATTATGCACATTACCACAGGCCTTATCACTATCACTCTTTTATAAAATTATTTAGAAGGACGACACACATTGAAAGCGTCCTATGGATAACCCACATCAAAACCAGCCAAATGTTTTACGAGTTCTTAAAGGCGAGACGCTTGAGACCCCGCCTATCTGGATGATGCGTCAAGCCGGACGTCACCTCCCAGAGTACCGAGAGGTGCGGGCGTCGACAAAAGGCTTTATTGATTTTTGTTTCACGCCCAAAAAGGCTGCCGAAGTCACATTACAACCCATAAGACGTTATGATATGGACGCGGCTATTTTATTTGCGGATATCCTGCTTATCCCGATTGGCCTTGGTCGAGACGTCCGCTTTGAAAAAGGCGTGGGGCCGATACTTGAACCAATTGGCGTGAGCGGCATATCCAAACTCACTATTGACGGTGCGGCTGATCGCATCAGTTCTATTTATGAAACAGTTGAACGGGTGAGATCTGAGCTTTCCTCTGAGAAAACGCTGATTGGATTTTGTGGCGGGGCCTGGACAGTTGCGACGTATATGCTCGAGGGCCGCGGTACACCGACCAAAGAAACGGCGTTTCGTTTTGCTTATGAACATCCAGAGGCGATGGATGATCTTTTAAACGCGATTGCGATATCATCAGCTGATTATCTTGTTGGTCAGGCAAAAGCAGGTGCGCAAGTTCTTAAGATTTTCGAAAGTTGGGCGCAGGGAATGCCAGCGCCTCTATTTGAGAGGCTTGTGATTAAACCTACACAGCTCATGATAGAGCGTGTGAGAGCAGCAGGTATTACAGTGCCTATTATTGGGTTTCCTCGCGCGGCCGGGCTCAATACCAGAGCTTATGTAGAGACTGTCGAGACACAATGCGTGGCAGCGGGAACAGATACGCCTCTTATTGAGATGCGAACTTTACTAGGTCAGAGGCGGGCCATGCAGGGTAATCTTGATCCGCTGGCTTTGCGTATTGGCGGGGCCGTCCTTGAGAGTGCGGTCAATGCGGTGCTAGAGGACGGAAAAAAGGCGGGAGGGCCTTATATTTTCAATCTTGGCCATGGTGTGTCGCCAGATGTTAAAATAGAGAATGTCCATGCCGTGATTTCACATCTGCGCACAGGAAAGGGTGATTATGTTGAGTGATCCTTATCATTGGATAAAAGCTATTCATCTTATTGCCGCGATTTTTTGGATGGCGGGGCTTTTATATTTGCCGCGTCTTTACGTCTATCACTCGCAAGCCATTATTGATGGGGAAATGGATGCGGCGCTCAAAATACAAGAGCGTAATTTGCTACGTATTATTATGAACCCAGCTATGATTGTGGCCTTTATTTTAGGGATAGTCTTAATTGGGTACCGTCTTGATGCGATAACAAGTTCGTTTTGGTTACCGCTGAAATTAATTTTTGTATTCGGGCTTGTTGGCTATCACGGGTTTTTAGCCGCGCAACGCAAAAAATTTGAGCGGGGAGAGCGACCGAAATCTGAAAAGTTTTTCCGTCTCATCAATGAAATTCCGTCTATTGCCACGATTTTTATCGTTATTCTTGCTATTGTTGAGCCGTTTTAAACGCTTGACCTTTGACAAAATCGGGGTATTTGAAATGTGCAACATTCGTTGCTGCGCGTCCGCGCCCCTATCTACATTTAATCGTTAGATTTAATTCCAAAAAATTCCATAGAGATTTACATGACATCTCCTCAAGATATCACCCCTGAAAATATCGATAATATCACCTCAATTAGTCTTGAAGACCTCAAGCAAAAAAAGCCGCCAGAGTTAATCGCTTTTGCAGAAGCTGTCGGCGTTGAAAATGCAAGCTCTATGCGCAAGCAAGAGATTTTCTTTTCTGTGCTCAAAGATATGGCTGAAGGCGAAGTTCAGATTAACGGCAGTGGTGTGCTCGAAGTGTTGCAAGACGGATTTGGATTTTTGCGCGCGCCAGAAGCGAATTATCTCCCAGGTCCCGATGATATCTATGTCACGCCTAAACAAATTCGCCAATATAGTCTCAAAACCGGCGATACTGTTTCAGGCGAAATTCGTAGCCCGCGCGACAATGAGCGTTATTTCGCGCTGACGACTGTTGAGCGACTTAATTTCGAGAGCCCAGAAAATGCGCGCAACAAAGCGCATTTTGATAATCTTACTCCACTTTATCCGGATCAGCGTTTTAAAATGGAAATCGAAGATCCGACACGCAAAGACCGTTCAGGCCGTATCATTGATATTGTCTCTCCGCTCGGTAAAGGGCAGCGCGCTTTGATTGTGGCCCCGCCGCGTACAGGTAAAACGGTTCTCTTGCAAAACATTGCGCATTCCATCGAGGCGAATCATCCTGAATGCTATGTCATTGTGCTTTTGATTGATGAACGCCCTGAAGAAGTGACCGACATGCAACGCAGCGTGAAAGGCGAAGTTGTCAGCTCAACCTTTGATGAACCTGCCACACGTCACGTGCAAGTCGCGGAAATGGTTATTCAAAAAGCTAAACGCCTTGTCGAACATGGCAAAGATGTCGTGATCTTACTCGACTCGATTACCCGTTTGGGCCGGGCTTACAACACAGTCGTGCCAAGTTCTGGCAAGGTCTTAACAGGTGGTGTGGACGCGAACGCGCTCCAGCGTCCCAAGCGTTTTTTCGGTGCCGCGCGTAACATTGAAGAAGGCGGCTCACTGACGATTATCGCAACAGCGCTCATTGATACAGGCTCGCGCATGGACGAAGTGATCTTTGAAGAATTTAAAGGTACAGGCAACAGTGAAATCGTGCTTGATCGTAAAGTTGCGGATAAACGTGTTTTCCCCGCCATTGACGTGACAAAATCTGGCACGCGTAAAGAAGAGCTTTTGCTTGACCCTATTGATTTGCAGAAGACTTATGTGCTGCGCCGCATTCTTAATCCAATGGGGACAATGGACGCGATTGAGTTCCTAATTTCAAAACTCAAAGACACGAAAAATAATTCAGACTTCTTTGATAGTATGAACACTTAGAGCGCACTGACACACAGATACAAAAAAGCCCGCTCAGGAGAAACTCTCAAGCGGGCTTTTTAATTCGTAGTGACTTAAATTACTGGCTATCAACCGTGGCGATATAAAGCTCACGCGCGCGTGTCAGGATAGCGTTTTCAATCTGGCGCGATGTATCCGCGTCAACAGACGCGTCTGTCCAGCTACCGCCATTACTGACTTGCTTAAAAATAGACGCCTTAAGGGCGTCGGCGCGAAGATTGGCGTCAAGAATATAGACATTGGCTTTAAAACGCTCAGTTGGCGCTTCAGGGCTAGCATACCAATCTGTTGTAATCACACCGCCAAAAGGATCAGCGCTGGCAAGCGGCATAAACTCAAGCGTTTCAAGCGAGGCGCGCCAGAGATAGCTATTGACGCCCATATTTGGGGCTTGCTGCTGCGCGGCTTGTCTTTGTGCGGCCTTATTGCCACCAAGTGAGCCGCAGCTGACGAGCAGGCTTGCAGAAAGTGCGGTGAGCGCAAGAGTTGTAAAAGCGCGCGAAATGGACTGTGTCATGGATGTCTCCAAAATCTTACGCGGACACGCGCAAATCATAATTTCCACGCTTATAGCAGAGACATCTTGATTTGCCAGCTTTTCATGCACGGCAAAGGTCCATGAAAAATCCCCAAAAAACGCGCTATTATGGGGGATTTAATCTTTTGTTAACCATTATTTAGACATTGTCACCTAAAGGTTAACGGTGATTTGCCGCCTTCAGCCTTACGACCTTTGGGACTCACGGCACTGGAACTCGCATGTCTTCATTTTTGAAAGCTAATCGTGGCCTCAGTCTCGCGCTTGTGTCGATGACGGTCATCTCGGTCGCCGCTGTAGCACAGACCACAGGGTCGCCTTTTGCGCCCAAGAAAAAGAAACAAGCTTGGGAAACAGATAGTGCGCGTCCAACGCCGTCTGCGCCGGCTTATCAGGCCCCAACATATCAAGCGCCATCGCCCTCAAGCCCAGTAGCAACCCCGCAATATATACAACCCCCAAATTATAGCGCGCCGCAAAGCACTGCGCCTGAGAGCGCACCGTCTCAACTAGGGACGTCTTATAGCGCTCCGAGCTACTCATCGCCCAGCTACAGGGCTTCAAGCTATAATGCGCCGCCGTCTTATTCAGCTCCGACTATACAGGCGACAACTCAACCCACTTATTCTGCGCCAACAGCTGCACCTCAAAGCGCGGTAGCTGCCCCGCAAAATTACGGGACTTATCAACCACAGAGCACGCCTCAGGCTGGTAGCGGAATCGTGCCGCCAGATATTCTGCCAGGCTTTCGCCGCCAGGCGACAAGGGCAGGTGCAGGGGCAGGGGCCTATTATCCTGGACGTGAAAATCCAACAGGATTTAGCGTTCCCGCGCGCGCGCCCAGAGGTCAGACAGCACAAAATTCTGCACGACCTCAATCTCCCAGCTATAATCAAGCGCCAGCTTATAATGCGCCAAGCGGATATAGCGCACCGCCAACACAGTCCGGACCTCCGCAAAGCTATCCATCGGCAGGTTATAAACCCTCTTGGAAAGACCGATTTGGCCTCGGCAATCTCGTCACAACGTTTTCTGCTATGCTAAAAGTGGGCGCGGCGGCCGTTCAGCGAAAAAATACGGTAGAGGATGAGGGTTGGGGCGAAGGATTTATTGCGGACGGCAAAGTTTCCGGCGAGGTGAGCGCGATCACGCGCGGCGGACTCGAGTACGGCGTCGGCGGTGAACTACGCGGCCAATATGATAAATATCGCCGCGGTTTTGGGGGTAAAGTTGGGGATTGCGGCGTCGGCAATATCGCCAATGTTGCGGGTTGTAATAGCTTGACAGTTGACGGGATTGCGCGGGCCTTGCGTGGGCACAGCTCTCAATTTTATAGCGCGGGTGTCGACAACTCTAAAGCGGCCGAATTTGCGGTTGAAGGCGCTTATCTCTTCCTTCGCTCGGCTTATGGTGATGTGACGGTGGGCCGTGATGACGGGGCTGCTTATCTCTTCTCGCTTGGCGCGCCGACCCTACTCGCGGTCAATGCGTCCAACTCGCCCGTCGATTATACGGGGCTGGATAGTGTGCGGACGGTCAATGAAGCCTCTGGCTTCGCTGAAAAAATCGCCTATGTCAGCCCGCGGCTTTTGGGTGATCAAATCGGCCTTGGCGTGCAGTTCGGGGCGTCTTATGCGCCTAATGCGCGGGCTTGCGGTGTTGATTATTGCGTACGAAGCAATGGCAAAGATGGCTCTGGCGCGCTCTCACCAGACCTTAAAAACGTCATGGAATTTGGCGTCGCGCTTGACCGCACATTTGCCAATGGACTGTCGCTTGAAGGCACAGCGACATATGCGACGGCGTCCGAAGATAGCGGGCTTATATCTGCCACGGGTGCTGGCTTTGATGACCTCAAGAGCTACGGCCTTGGCTTAGAAGCCAAATACGGTCCTTGGACGCTTGGAGGCTCATTTCTCAATAGCAATAACGGCCTGATTGACGGTGATTATGAAGCCTATGATATTGGTCTCACCTTTAAGCCCGCAAAATGGGGTGTGTCGGCGAGCTATGGTCACGCAACAGATAAGAACGTTAACCTGCTCTCTGACCAAGCCACACTCGGATTCGTTTATGACTTTGAGGGCTTCACGCTCGGCACAGGTGTGCAGTACATTGAACGCGACGTCATTGGCGTTGCAGGTGGCCTCGCTATGCCGCGCCGTGAAAAGGCGACAGCGCTCTTTATTGAAGGCGGCGTAAAGTTCTAATTTGCGCTCAATTCTAGCTCACTTTGCGCTTCCGCCTCGGGTTTATAGCCGCTGGTGCGCATACATCTGTCAAAAGCGGGATCAACGATGAAGCCAGTCGCGGTCGTCTGAAAATATTGACCTGCTTGCTTCTCACAGGCCTGCCAATCTGCGATTTGCGACCCCCCACCCATTTTAACGTAAGACAAGCTATCACCAATTTCTTGGTTTGCCGCTTGCCAATTCGCAGTTGGGTTATGTGATGTCGTGCTTGCGATAGGGTCAATCGCAGCTGTGCGGCGACCCATGGTTTTGAGATTTTCGTTAATGCTCGCGCGCGGCGGAATGTCATAAGTAGAGGGTGAGGGCGCAAGAGTGCGTGTATCTGTTGGATAAGCGTCACGCGCAACCGCTAATGTGTCAATCACAGGCTGGCTTTGCGCAGGACGTGCCAGCGCCGCTGATTTTGTCACCGATTTTGTATTGGGGCGTTCAACGCGCGACTCAAATGTTTCATAGGCAGACAAAGGCGTTTTCTCTGATGTGTATTTAGGCTTAAAAATCGATTTCATCTTTGCGCCAAAAGAACGCTTTGGCGGCATGGCCTGTACGTTTTCAGGGGTAATTACTCCACGCTCTTGCACGCGCTGCTGAGCCCAATTTTGATTTGGCATAACGTCTTGATAAGACATAAATTGTGACCGCTTTTGCGTAGACGGTGTCGGGCTCAAACGAGGTGTTGAGACACGCCTTTGCACATAGTCTTGAGACATAGCTTGCGGGGGAGCGTTATAATGCGACTGACCATAAGAGGCATGTGACGTTGGGCGCTGTTGCGGTCTGTCTTGAAGCGCGACGCGTTGCGCAAGTCTATTTGTATTCAGCGTCGCATCCGTACCGCCAAAAGCATATTGCGACTGCTGCCCAAAATTATAGCTTGAGCTTGGCGTTCCTCGGAGTTCGCCCGAGAAGACATTTGACCACATTTGGGACATAGATCCTGCGAGATCTGTTTTCACAACACCGTTTTGCGGCGCCGTTTGGCAGGCGGAGAGACTCAGACAAAGAGTTGAGACGGCGGCGAGTTTTAAAACTGTCAAATTACGGGTCATATAGGGCTCCACATCGGGTTTGGGCTGAGACGTGCAATTTTGATGCCAAAATCTCGCAGGAAGGGAATCGTGGGAGCAGCTTTATCCAAATTTGACCACTTTAAGCTTTGTTGCCACGCGCGGGCGCGCTATAGCAGAGGCTGGCCAAAGAGACATTGGCTAAAGGAAAATTGGTCAAGGGGGAGACCGCATGAGCGATACACGATTAACAGATCTCGCCAAGGCGGCTCAGGTTTACGGGCAACGTAGTTTTGATAACTATGCGCAAGTGCGTTCGATTGCTGAGCAAATTAGAGACGGCTTTTGTGCTTGGCTCGATAGTTCGCAACAATGCGTCTTTCTCGTGCCGCCGCAAGGGGCTTTTAAATCTGAAAATTACGGGTCTGCTGCTTTCTCTGTGGCAGGCAAAGGGTTTTTACCACTTGAGCCGATTTCTTTTGGTTTGGCCGTGAAAATCTCTGATGATGATGACTATATGCGTCTTGTCATGACCGCCCGCAAAGAGGGTGACCGTATGTTTATCTCACTTGAAAACGGGCAAATGATTATACTTGATTTGCCAACGCAGGAGGCGGGACTGATAACCGCGTATGAAACGCTTTATGAGCATCTCCTCAAATGGTTTACGCAGCGCGTTGATAACTATGACAATGGGGATTATGGTTCGACTGATATAGGTTTTGACATTCAACGCGCAAAACGTGACTTATAGAAAATATATTCCAGCGTCTGAACTTGTGCAGGTGTTGAGGGGAATAGACTAAGAGAGATTTATGGCCACTTCCGCAGATGTCGCCCATCACGCAGTAAATATGCTTCCTGTCAAGATTGCCCTGATTGGCGCGCTTGGTATTGGGGCGCAGTGGCTTGCTTGGCGTTTGCAGCGTCCCGCCATTGTGTTGATGGCCATAGCAGGTTTAATTTTTGGCCCGCTCGTTGGCTATCTCATGACGCTGAGCTGGATGCCAGCAGGTGGGTATGATTTCTTAGAGATTGTACGCCTCAATCCGATCGCTGATTTTGGCGATGTGTATAGGCCCATGATTGGGCTTGCCGTGGCGATTATTCTGTTTGAGGGCGGTCTGACCTTGAGGTTCAAAGACCTCGGCGACGCCTCTGCCGCAGTGCGGCGCATGGTTTTTGTAGCAGCACCCATCGTCTGGGTCGCAGGCGCGGCTGCTGCACATTATATTGTGGGTATTCCGTGGGATATTTCCGTCATGGTCGGCGGTCTTTTTGTTGTGACGGGCCCAACAGTTATCATGCCACTTTTGCGTCAAGCGCATCTTAAAACGCGCCCCGCCAATGTGCTGAAATGGGAAGGTATTGTGAACGATCCGCTCGGTGCGCTCTTTGCGGTGGGGGGCTATGAATATAT
>CALLME010000132.1 GCA_938007945.1 uncultured Caulobacterales bacterium | reverse complement strand
AGAGAGTCTTAAAATAAGTTGAAATTGGGATAAGAATATGACAAAGGCTCCTTGGGGCCATTGTAGTGTGCGTTTTGCGTTCTCTGTGGTATGAGGGTTGTAAAGGCGTATTTATGATGGCGATGTTTAAAACTGACAAGTGTGGGGCTTCGTCGATATGAATTCATTATTACAGCGCTTCCAAGCGTTATACCCGCTTGTTAAACGCCTGATTGATATTGTTGTATCAGCCAGTGCGCTGATATTGCTTGCGCCGTTTTTACTCGCACTTTGCATTCTTGTGCTCCTCACCTCCAAAGGTCCAGCTTTGTTCTGGTCTGAGCGGACGGGGTATAAGGGTAAACCCTTTATGATGCCAAAACTGCGCACCATGACAGAATGCTCTAAGATTATGTCACGTGAAAGTGCGGCAGCGAGCGATATTTCGTTCACCTCTATTGGGCCCTTCTTACGTAAATCGAGCCTTGATGAACTGCCGCAACTGTGGTGCGTGCTTAAAGGTGAGATGAGCTTAATCGGGCCGCGACCCTTGCTGGTCAATGACCGCTTGGCGGCACAGCGCCGTGCGCGCCCAGAGATTTTTAATGTGAAGCCTGGCATAACGGGTCTGGCACAGGTCAATGGCCGTAACTTTATTTCTATGCGCAATAAAGTCCGTTACGATGCTTTTTATGCGGATCGCGTTTGTCTATTCCTTGATGCGAAGATTTTGTACCGCACAGTAGGCACAGTCCTCAATGTGAAATTGGTGCAATAGTAAATATTTTCGTCTTTTGCAGTGTGAACATTTCCCCTAAGCTTTATTTTGCTTATTCCACATTTGATAGAGTGATGCTGCCTATCATATAGCGGCACACTTCGAGCAAGAGTGGCCTGTAAACTCTGGAATTTAGGATAACTTATGCGTGTCGCCATGATCGGGAGTGGATATGTCGGTCTTGTCTCCGGGGCCTGCTTTGCTGATTTTGGACATATTGTGACCTGCGTGGATAAAGACGCAGGGAAAATTAAAGCCCTTCAAAACGGCAAAATCCCGATTTTTGAACCTGGGCTTGAGGCGCTTGTCGCGCAAAATATGGCTGAGGATCGGTTGTGTTTTACAACAGATACGCAAGTCGCTGTCAGTGGCGCGGACGCCGTCTTTATTGCTGTCGGCACACCATCTCGACGCGGCGATGGTCATGCAGATTTAAGCTATGTTTACGCCGCAGCCGAAGAAATCGCAGCTCTTATAGAGGGTTATACTGTCATTGTGACGAAATCGACCGTGCCTGTCGGAACGGGTGATGAGATCGAAAAAATCATTAAAAAATTCAGACCAGACGCGGAATTTAGTGTCGTTTCCAATCCAGAATTCCTACGCGAAGGAGCGGCTATTAACGATTTTAAGCGTCCAGATCGGGTCGTCGTTGGACTAGAGGGCGAGCCAGATACTTGCGCGCGCGCCATTGATGTTATGCGCCAGCTTTATCGTCCTTTGTATTTGAACGAGACACCAATGCTGTTTACAAATCGGCGAACATCAGAGCTTATCAAATATGCCGCCAATGCATTTCTGGCAACCAAGATTACTTTTATCAATGAAATGGCAGACTTATGTGAGAAAGTAGGCGCAAATGTGCAACATGTCTCGCGTGGCATAGGTTTGGACGGACGGATTGGACCGAAATTTTTAAATGCTGGGCCAGGTTATGGCGGGTCGTGCTTTCCGAAAGACACGCTCGCTATTGTTAAAACAGCGCAAGATTATGGCGCGCCCGTCACAATCATCGAAGCGGTCGAGGCGGCGAATAAGAAGCGAAAACAAAGCATGGCTCAAAAAATTGTCGCTGCCTGCGCCGGCGACGTGGAGGGAAAGATTATCGCGATTTTGGGTCTCGCCTTTAAACCTAATACAGATGATATGAGAGACGCGCCAAGTCTTGAAATTATTCCCCGTCTACAATTTTTGGGTGCAAAAATAAGAGCTTATGACCCAGAGGCCATGGATGAAGCTGCTGAAATTTTTACTAATGTCGACTTTTGCGCAAATGTTTATGACGGACTTGAGGGTGTGGATGCCGTTGTCATCGTGACAGAATGGGACCAATTTCGAGCGCTTGATTTAGACCGTGTAAAGCGCCTCATGCGGACACCTACCCTTATTGATTTGCGCAATATTTACCGCGCGGAAGAGATGGCAGCGAGAGGCTTTTCATATGTCAGCATAGGACGTCCTGACCCTGGGTCTGGTAAATAACAAAAATTGGAACTCCGCCACAATTTGGACGTTATATGAATACAAATCAGATGTTTGTGGAATGTAAAAAGAGAAAATTACTCGCCTCTTAGGCGAACGGGGCGTAAAAAGCGCCTTTCCAAAGATAAGTTGCAACATCAAGTTGATTGTTGTGTAAAAACTGTCAGAAAAAAGCGATTCAAATGTTGCGCCCGTATGCCGAGCATGATATTGCCTTCGCAAGTTTTAAAAGGATGTGGATCATGAAACTCACAAAAACACTCGTTGCGGCAGTTGCTCTTGCAGCTTTCTCAACACCAATGACGGCTACAGCTCAAGTTGGACCCAACTCCGTAATCGGCGGATTGAAAAACGTAACTGGCCCTGTTTACATTAAGCGTGGCGGTACGGTTCTTCGCGCAATCGAAGACAGTGCTGTCCTCGCATATGACCAAATTGTCGCTGAAGCTGGCGGTTCCGCCATGGTAAGCCTTAACGGTTGTAACGGTGCATTCCAGCCCTGCTCAAATCTCATTGCTGATGGCAATATGATTATGCTTGACTCAACAAATTACTGTGCTGATCTCGCTGCGCTACGTCCAATGGGCGCTGGTGATGCTATTCTTTCAGCGGGCAATTCTATCCCTACTACTGGTGGATATACAGGTCCGTCAATTGGAACAGCCATGTCACAAAAGACGCTTCTTGCTATTCTTGGTACAGCTATCGTTGGTGGCGGTCTCTACGCTATTCTAGATGATGACGACGATGACGATGATGAGCCAAGCTCACCATAAGACTTAAAGATAAATTTTGAGAGAGCCGTCCTATGGGGCGGCTTTTTTTATGAGCATAAGCCAAAATCGACGACAACTTTCACCCAATTGTGCAGAGCGGTCTATGTCGACCTCATGCATGAACATTTCAGATGTCCTGCGGGTCACCTTTGACATCAGATTGAATAAATGTTTCCTGTCCCGCGTAAAGCTTGACCGCTGTTAATGGACGCCCTTGATAGACACCTGTATCTACGGCGATGCGGTTACTGTGAATTTCAGGTTCATCTTCTACAACGCTGTGACCATGTACAATCTTCATGGGATGAGGTTTTGTGTAATCCAAAAAGCTCGACCGTACCCAACGCATATCATAAGGCGATTGGTCTTCAATTGCCACTTTCGGCTTTATGCCTGCATGAACGAGGAGATAGTCACCAAAAGTAAAAGCGTCATGGAAACTGTCTAAAAACTCTAGATGCGCTCTGGGTACAGAGCGCTGCAAGGCCATCATGATATGGTCAGGATTAATGAGAAGTTGGCCAAAATTGTCGACACCGTAACTGCGCGCGCAGTCTTTGCCGCCAAATTCAAACCAAGATCGCATCGCGCCGATATTTCCACTCATGACATCAAGCATAACCTCTTCATGATTCCCGCGCAGAAAAACAACTTCCGTCCAATCGGGCGTAAAGTGCATCAAAAAGTCGATGACTTCGCGTGAGGCTGGACCACGGTCCATAAGATCACCTAAAAACACAACGACTGACTTTTGCGCTGGGCATAGCCTACGGTCTAGCTCAATCTTTGAAAGAAGATTAATCATGGGAATGAAACAGCCATGCACATCCCCGATGGCATAAACCACCTCGCCCTCTGGCATATCGTAAGATTTTGGGACCGCGTCTTTTGCAGTCTTCTTTTTAAAGAGGTTTAACATATAGCTCGATTTAGTGAAACTTGAAGCGCTATCAATAGCGAGCGCATTGCCGATAGGGAAGTGCTCAGGCATAATTATTGCAGCGTTTAAATTCGCGCGCAGAACAGCCTTCATCATTTGAAAAAGAGGCGTGAATGTGCCACTGAGCCCGTATGATCTTTTGTGATAAGGTTTACACATGTCCACTGATAACTCCCTCATGCCAGATCCTG
>CALLME010000131.1 GCA_938007945.1 uncultured Caulobacterales bacterium | reverse complement strand
CACCTCAGGTTCAGTTGATCCGCTAGAACGCGTCTTCTCTGACGCGATGGCGGACCGCGTGATTGGCATCATCAACGACGTTGATGTGAACCAAGCCGTGATGGCGAGCCGTGCAGCGGCCATTTCAGAATTTGACCCTTCGTTAGCCGCGCTAACATTTGTCGGCTCGTCCAGCGCGGATTATCAGGCGCGCGCGCGATATGCTGAACGTCTCCTCGAAGCGCAGCGTAAATATCTCTCCGTGCAATCTTTGCGCATTTTTGACGGCATTCATAACGGCGAGATGGGTGTACAAATGCGCGACATGATACTCGCCGAATATAACGTGCTCGATAAACGCCGCAAAATGGCGAAGCAACAGAATACGGCCACTGCGCTGTCTGTCCTCGCCGCAATCGGCGCCGTCGGCGTAATGAGCCAAGATAAAGGTAGTGATGGCCGCAGTAGTTACGGCGAATATCTACTGACCAATGCGCTCATTCAGAGTGCCTTTTATGCAGGCACACAAGCTTACTCACTCAAGCAGCAATCGAAATCTGTCGCGGGCAATTATCTCTCTTCTATCGTGCCAGCGCTAGAGCAGCAGACAACCGTCACAGTCGATTTAATTGACAGTAACGAGACGATTACCGCCATTCGCTATGAAGATTTACAAACCAAGCTACAAGAGCTTTACACGACGCGCCAACGTGCGCTCAATACTGTCGCTACGCGATGCGGTTTTTATGATGCGGGCGGCGCGACAGGCACTTGGATGGGTGTGTGCAATGGCGGGCGCGCCAATGGGAACGGCGTCGGCGTTGTGCAAGCGGGCGATGGCCGCGCGATTGAGTATTACGGCTATGCGAGCGGCGGTGTCGCCAACGGTCCTGGCCTCATGATCGTGCATGAGCCAAAGCGCAGCTTCACACTCGAAGGCAATTTCAGCAGTGGCCAAGCGGACGGTGCTATGCGCGTCGCCGAAGCCGGTAAGCCTGACCAATTCCGCAGCTATAGCGCGGGTCGTGATGTTGGCACTGCGCAATCTAAGCCCGCCTCGCCGTTTACCTCTCCCGCGCCAACACGTGCGCCGCTCTCTCGTGCTGTCGCGCCCCGCAGAGTAACTCCGCAGGGCGTCGCCCCGCGCGCGACATCGCCAAACAAACCTATCCCGACGGCGCCTGCGATTGCGCCCGTTGCACCGCCAATCGCACCTGTGGCCCCGAAGTCATGAGTCGCTTCCTTCATATCGCCAAGGCCGCGAGCTTGACCGTGATTGGGTTTGCTATGTCAACGGCTGGGTTAGCACAGGTCTCAACGCAGACTTATGAAACAGCGCCTGTGTTATTGGCCGCGCCTGTTGCAAATGCCTTCGCGGCAAATAGCCCTGCAAGCGATCCCGACTTTTGCATCAACACGCTCTCAGGTTTTCAGACAGATAATGCCGAAGCGCGTTATCAGTTTTACACGCTCACCCAAGAAATTGCGCGCGACGCGACTCCAGACTTACGCTCTGCACTGACGCATTACAGCCAAGGCGAAACGGTTACGTCTGATGCTAATATTCTCGACGTGATTGAAGACGCGACAAATCCCGTGCTCAGACAAGCCGCGCCAGAAATCACAGTCGCCAACCTCGCCTTCGTCATCGACTTTGCCACGCAATGCGACACAGCTCTCAGCGGGCAAATCAATAGTCTCAAAGCCTATGACCCTGCGCTTAGCAATGCAGAATTTAACGCGATGATTTCCGAAGATGCGCTTTTCTTGCGTCAGATTTTGTCAGACTCGCTTGTGCGTCTTGGCGCAGACACTGACCCCCAATATAGCGCCATCACAACCGCTTACGCCGACGCCCTCGTGCGTACGCGCGACGCCGTTGAGTTCACGGCTTTTGTCTCCGAAGTCGATGAGCTTGAAGCGCTCTATATGACTGACCTCGACGGACGACTCAAACGCAGCAACGACATGATAAATGAAGAGATGGACCTCGAAGTTCTTGGCGATGCTGTGGGACTATCTAATTCAATGGACGCTGCGGCTGCCAAACGCGCCAAGCAAGAACGCATTCTCTCGCTCATCCGTATCATGGGTGGCCGCCTATAATGCGATCGCGGCGGCGCAATATAACCGTCTTTTCAATCTCTGCGTTGGACTTGTTTGCCGCCGCCTTGGGCGCATTTATCCTCATCGTGCTTGTGTTGTTTCCTTATTATAAATTGGGCGGCACAGATGTGTCTTTTGAAGAGCTAGAAGAACAAGTGCGTAAACGCCGCCTTGTCGCGAGTTCTACCCAAACCGAAATGAGCCAAATTCGCGCTATACAGGCTGAAATCCGCCTACTCGACAAAGAATTCCGTACCGCCAAAGTCAATATGTCCACGATTGAGGACCGCATCCGCGAAGTGCAAAAGCAGACTTCTGATATACAAATTCCCGACCCGCCGCCTGTCCCCCGCCCAGACCCGAAACCTGTCCCTGAACCTGCGCCCATCATCCCGCCGCGCAGCACTAATCAAGGCGTGGAGTTTTCCATTCTTGGCCTCGCGACAACGCGCAAAGAAGTCGTGATAGTGGTCGATATGTCGGGCTCAATGAAAGCGCATGTCTCCAATGTGTCACAAGCCCTTAATGAGATTTTAGACGTGATGAAGCCCGATAACCGCTTTGCCATTATCGGCTATCGCGGCGGGCCAACCTATGACAGCTTTCCGAGCGGCGGCAGGTTCACCCCCGCGACCCCGTCGACCATTTCCCAAGCCCGCAACTTTGTCTCTGGTATGTCGCGTCGCTTTGGCGGTGGCACACCCACGCAGAACGCTATGGTGCGCGCACTTAATATGCGGCCCGAAGCTGTTATCCTCATTTCTGACGGCGCGCCAGATGACGGTTCTCCTGCGGAGATTATTGGCAATGTGACGAACCGCAATCGCGGGCGCGCGGAAATTCATACGGTCGCTATTGGGGATTACACATCCGATAAAAACCTCACCCTGTTCCTCCAAGAGCTTGCCAATCGCAACCGTGGTGATTTTGTCGGGAGGGCCCGCTGATGAAACGCCGTGCTCGCCCTATCGAAGTGTTCTCTATGTCAGCGATTGACCTTTTCGCTGCCGCCATGGGGGCGTTCGCCCTGCTCGCAATTATTCTACTGCCCTATTACCAAAATGAGATACGCGAGAACACGCCAGATAACGCGATTGCTGACTTGCTGCGCGCCGCCGAAAACAGCCAAGTGGAGACGGTCGAGAAGAAAAAAGCATTAGAAGCGAAGCGCTCTGCCATGGCGCAAAACGTGTCTGATGTGCGCTCAGATGAAACACAGTTGCTCGCGGAATTACGTGCCGCCGAAGCCGCTCTGCGTGAGAAACAAGCTGCCGCAATCCCCAAGGCTGTCCCCGTACCAGAACCCGCCCCCGTCGACCCGCGTCCTGCTCCAACGCCCGAAAAAGCGACAGTCTCATTTCGTTTTCTGGGTATGAAAACGGCCAAAGATGACGTGGTCATCGCGCTTGATATGAACCGTTGTCTTGGCGGGCATGAGGATTCGGTGAAGCGTGCGACCTCACGTATTATACAGTCCCTTCAAGATAATCACGCGCTTCGCATTGTCGGCTTTCAGCAAACCGATAGCGGCCCGCGCACACGCATCTGGCCAACAAGTGGGAGCCTCCAACGTGTCACGCCGAGCAGCCAACAAAACGCCATTGATTTTGCAGGTAGTCTGACGCGAAGCTTTGGCGGCTCCGCTTCTATGCTTGATGCGTTTAGGAAAATGCTCGACGGACCAGGCGAAGCGATATTTCTCGTCAGTGACGGCCTACCAAACCCAGCCGCAAATAATGGTATGTCGCCCAGCCGTCTGGCAGGCGAAATCACGCGTATGAATGGCGGGCGCAAAGAAATACATACGGTCGTGGTCGGCAATTACTTTGACTATGACGGCACCGTCGAATTTATGGAAAGCATTGCGCGCGCAAATCAGGGCCAGTTCATGGCGCTGGCCTCTGCCCGTTCTGGTGTTTGCGATTAAGAGAAATGAAGCTAAGGAAAGACTATGAATAAAAACGCCCGTTTAGTTCGCCGCATATTCGTTTATCTCGTGGCCGTTATCGCTGCGATTGTCGTGATCGGCATTATCCGTTTTACGGCCTCTCCTGCCTTGCAAGAAATTCTGCTTGATGCAGATGCGAGCTTCTGGCCCTTTACAGTGCAAAACGTGATGTGGGTCGCGCTATTCATTGGTTTTGGCGAGCTGTTCCTGCGCTGGTCTGCCGCTATGGATGAGGAAAGCCAACTCCGCCGTGGCTACCTCCCGACGCGCGGAGAACCGCTCTCTGATGAGATTCTATTTCGCGTCAAAGAGGGCATTACTCAACGTAAATTTGGTCGCGCAGCTTTTCTACCGCGCATGATTACGCGCACGATTGATCAGTTCACGATCTCGCGCAAAGAAGACCAAGCTATTTCCGTGCTCAACTCCTCGCTCGAGTTATATATGCACGAGATTGATTTGCGCTATTCTATGCTGCGTTACTTGACATGGCTTATCCCGTCTCTCGGATTTATTGGGACCGTGATGGGGATTATGTTTGCGCTGCAATATGCAGGCGTGCCCGCCAATGCCGAAGCTGAGGACTTCCTTTATCAAGTGACCTCGCGCCTTGGTGTGGCATTCACCACAACTCTTCTCGCGCTGATTATGAGTGCGGTGCTTGTCCTATTACAATCGCTTGTTCAGGCCAAGGAAGAACGTGCGCTCAACGAAGCGGGACAATATTGCCTTGACCACCTTATCCTGCGTCTCGGAAGAGCTTAAACCATGAGCGACGATACACATACAGAAGAATGGAAGTCTCCCGCCGAGCGTGAAGCTTTTGCGGTCAAAGACGAACGCGCCCCCATAGGACGGTGGCTTGTCGGAATTATCATTCTGGGCCTCGTCATTGCAGGCGCGCTCTGGCTTGCCTCCAAAGTTGTCGTGCCGCGCGACGTCCCGTTCAATCCGCCCAAACCGCAAGTCACGGAAGAGGTCAAACCCAAAGTCGGGGAAGATGATGCCGCGTGGATCAAGGCGCTTGAGAAAGACACGCTCGAGGGCTACCGCGAATATCTCGGCGCCTTTCCAGACGGCAAACACGCCGATGACGCACAGGCGGAAATAGATGCCTATGATAATCGCGCCTGGGCCACCGCTGAGGGACGCAACACAATAGCTGGCTATGAAGATTACCTCGCCGCTTGGCCAGAGGGACTTCACGCCTCTAAAGCCCGCGAACGTATTGCCGAGATGAAAGCCGCTGCCGAGGCGGCACGTAAAGACGCGGCCGAACGCGCGGCGCAAGAGGCCCGTGATTGGCAGACAGCGGCGCAGGCCAACACGGTGCAGAGTTATCAAGCGTACCTTACGAAACATTCGGGCGGGCCCAATGCCCCCGAAGCGCAAGCGCGCATTGACCGTATGCAAGCGAGCGCGACTGAGACCGCCGCGTGGAATGTCGCCAAGACCGCTAACACCGCTAGCGCCTATCAATCTTATCTCTCTAGCTATCCGCAAGGCACATATGCGGCGCAGGCCATGGCCGCAATAGAGGCGCTGCGTCCCTCACCGGGACGTACGTTCCGCGATTGCGTTGGTTGCCCCGAAATGGTGAGCCTGCCGACGGGTACAGCCTCGCTTGGCGCGACGGAAAACGAATCTGGCGCGCTGCCAAATGAAAAACCGCAACGGCCTGTGACATTTGCGAACTCCTTTGCGATAGGCGTGACCGAAGTCACCTTCGCAGAATATGACGCTTGCGTCGCAGCAGGCGGCTGTACGGGTCGTCCGTCTGATAATGGGTGGGGTCGCGGCAACCGACCTGTGATTAATGTCTCATGGGAAGACGCGCAGGGCTACGCCAGTTGGCTGTCGTCCAAGACAGGCCATAGCTACGGCCTACCGACTGAGGCGCAGTGGGAATATGCAGCGCGCGCAGGCGATAAGAACGCGCTGCTTGGCGGCTCTCCTGCGGCCATATGTGCCTTTGCCAATGGTGCGGGTGCGGAAAGCGGTCTGAAATGGGCAAACAACGCCTGCTCTGACCCTGTGGCTGACCGCACCATGCCTGTCGGACGGCTCGGCACGAATAAGTTCGGCGTGAAGGACGCCATTGGCAATGTCGCGGAGTGGACGCAGGATTGTAATACGCTCAACCTACGCGACGCGCCCACTGACGGGAGCGCGGATTCGCGCGGCTCGTGTAATCAACGCGTCGTACGCGGCGGCTCATGGTTTTCTGGCCCCGAAAACCTCCGCTACGCCTCTCGCCTTATGCAAAGACGTGGCGACAGCAATGATTTTACAGGCTTTCGTGTTGTTCGTAAAGTAGGCGGCTAGGGCCAGTTCACGTTCATGGCGCGCTCATCTTGTATATGGTATGACGCCGTCATGATAAGACAGATTTTACTCAGTTTACTTCTCTCAGGCAGCTTTTTGGCTGTCTCTGCGCCCGCTTACGCGCAAACGACAACCCAGACGGATCAATCGGAAGAAGACTGGCGGAAGTCTAAGAAAAAAACGTCGCCAGATGATCCGTGGGACGGGTTTAAAAACACGAATGGCTGGGGCCAAGGCACGCAGCGCACTATGTCGCCTGTCGATATGCTACCTGAAGAGTCGCGCCGTTTTTTGATGAAAGAACGCGCGCAACGCGTCGCTGAGGCGGGCATTGGCGAACCTGTCGATACGAGTTATGAGCCCTCAGACGCCGCTAAATCTGACCCCTCGCTTGAGTCGGACGAAAAAGCGGCGTGGTCAGACATGATGAAAGATATGAATGGCGGCGCAGGTGGTATGCCGCCCGCAGGGGATCCGAACGGTGACCCAAATGGTCAAGCAGGCGGGCAAGCTGGTGGTACGCCGCAAATTCCAACGCAAGTCGGTGAAATTGGAGGTTCAATTGGCGGGACGGGTACAGCCACGACATCTCCGTCCGTCATGCGCGGTGGTTCGCAAAACTCGGTTGCAGATATTCTCTCGCAGTTAAAAGGCGGCGGCAGCGCGCCGACCTCTGCGCAGATGCAAGGCCAGCAGGGTCAAGCCCAGCAAGGACAAGCGTCTACTAGCCAAGCACAAACAGGACAAGCCCCAACGGCCGCGCAAATGCAGCAAGGTCAAGCTCAGGCTCAAAACTCAGCACAAAGCCAAACCCAATCGCAGTCGCAGTCGCAGTCGCAAGATAGTGCGCAAGCTGCGTCTCAAGCGCAAGCCGATGCTCAATCCGCGGCTAAGGCCCAAGCTGCGGCACAAGCGCAAAGCGCCGCCGCCGCTCAAGCTAATGCTCGGACGCCCGAGGCTATCAGCGCACTCGACCGCATAAAACGGACACGCGAAGAACGCGCCGCGCGCGGCAATCGGTCTAGCGCGTCTGACTATCTTAAGCGCGCGGATTAACGCCTGATGGCGGGTGCTTCGATCGGGAGTTCGCCCGCCCTGACGGCAAGATAAACTTCGAGATCAAGATACTCATCAGAGCCTAATTCATAAGGCTCGGCGCGCACGCCTTTATCGCAATCAGATAATCGGCGGTGCAATGACCCGATGCTATCCCATTCAAAACGGTAAGTTGGAAAGCCCGTCGGCTGACCTTGACTGATTGTATCGCCGCGTAATTTTTTACCCCAATTATCATTATGACATTGCGCGCAAGAGAGGTTCATCTGCCCACGCCGCATAAAAAAATAGTCTTCCCCGCGCGCGGCCGCAGTTTGCAACTCTTCCGTCATTTTCAATCTGCGTGGCTGTCCCTTAGCTTGGTGAGCAACGTAAGACGTAAGCGCCAATAGGGCGTCACTTTCATACGGTAATGGCGACAAATTCTGCTGCTCTGCGCGGCACAGATTTATACGCCCTTCGAGATTGATGACCTCTCCAGTAGATTTTATTTGCGGGTAACGTGTCGCCGCCAATGCAAATGAACTATCTTCGCCGCTATGACAATTCGCGCAACTCGACCCGTTCTCGGTCGAACTAAATAACCTC
>CALLME010000130.1 GCA_938007945.1 uncultured Caulobacterales bacterium | reverse complement strand
GATGGCGCAGACGATTTTGGCGTCGCAGAAGTTCCGAAAGTCTGGCACTCACCCTATGGAGCAGACCGCGGAAGAGCGTATTTTAAACTGTCGTGACGTCGAAGGGCAGCCTGTGCGTCTCATGGGGCAGTATTCTAGAGCCGAAAATCCGCGCGCGATTATGATATTGCTGCACGGATGGGAAGGTTCGCAAGATAGTACTTATGTGATGTCTCATGCGCGTTTTCTTTTCGATCGTGGCGTGTCGATATTTCGCCTCAATTACCGCGACCACGGCCCAACCCATCACTTAAACGAGGGCATTTTTAACTCGACGCTTTTCCCCGAAGTATTTGATGCGGTTGGACAAATTGCAGAAGGTGAGACGGTGCCTGCTTATGTAATTGGGTTTTCACTAGGTGGAAACTTTGCGCTACGTATCGCGCGGGCTTTGTCCGAAAATCCTGTCCCGAACCTCGCGCATATTATCTCTGTCAGTCCCGTAATCGATCCTGTTGCAGCGGCACCTATGGTGGATGTGAACCCGCTCATTCGGCAGTATTTTCTCAAAAAATGGACCACGAGCCTTGTGAAGAAACAAGCGGCCTTTCCAGAGCTTTATGATTTCGGAGATATTGCGAGATTTAAACGGGTTAGCCAAATGTCAGAGGCGTTTTTGCCGAACTACACGGAATTTGCGACGCCTGATGATTATTTCCGCGCCTATGCCATTGCGCCCGATGATTTGATTGACTGCCCCATCCCAATTTCAATCATCATAGCCAAAGATGACCCTGTTTTGCCCGCAAAAGACGTTCTATCATTGTCTCTGAACGAAAAAGCGCGCTTGTTTTATCTTGAACACGGCGGACATAATGGATTTTTTAACAGCCTTAGCGGGCCGACATGGTATGACAATTACGTCGCGCAGATTTTGCCGACAGGGAATTAGGGGGCAGGGATGCTTGGGTTTGATATCTTCATCTATATCGCGATAGGGCTGATTGTTGTGTTTTTTCTGCTCGGTTTACAGTCGCAAAAAGGCAAAGCGAATGGTCTTAAAGAGGGTCGTCTCGCGCCATCGGGTAATAAGCCTAATTGTGCCGCGAGTGAAAGTGTTGAGAACGAAAATCATAATGTTGCACCATTGTTTGCGACTTTCTGGCAAGCGAAAGATGCCGTCCTCGCGACAGGGGGAACAATTACAGCCGAGACAGATGATTACCTCAGCGCGACTTATATGTCGAAGATTTTTAAGTTTGTGGACGACGTTGAACTGCGCGATGCAGGTGAGGGCGTAGTACATATTCGATCCGCCTCACGTGTGGGCTATTCTGACCGCGGCGAAAACCGCAAACGTGTAGAGTGCATCAGGGCTGCGCTGAAAACAATCTAACAATCGCAAGACAAGTTTAGAACGTAAACACTACGTTATACTGGAGAAACATATGCCATCACGCTTTAATGAGCCGCCTCGTAAGATTGATCATGCAAAGGTCAAATCCCTCGTCAAAGAGCTGTTAGCCGCGCTGGGCGAAGACCCCGAGCGTGAGGGTTTGCAAGAAACGCCGCGCCGTATCGCTAATTTCTGGTCTGAATTTATTGAATATGATGCAGGCAAGCTCGACACCACATTCTCGGCCGTAAAGCACAATCAAATGGTGGCTGTGACAGGTATGCGCGTCTGGTCGATGTGTGAGCATCATATGTTGCCATTTTGGTGTGACATTTCAATTGCATACATCGCCGATACTAAAGTACTTGGTCTGTCGAAATTCGCGCGTATCGCGCACAAACACGCGCACAAACTCACCCTGCAAGAACAGCTTGTCTCAGACATCGCCAACCATGTGAAAGTTGTGCTTGATACAGACGATGTTGCGGTCATGGCCAAAGGTGAACACCTTTGTATGACGATGCGCGGAATCAAGACGCCCCACCGCATGATAAGTTCAGCGCTATCTGGTAAATTTCATAAGGCCGAACAACGCGCCGAATTTTTTCGCCTCGTCGATTAAGAAGTCATGGCCTTTAAACGAGAAAAAATATCCTACAGCGCCAAGCCTTTGCCAAACGCCATGGACGTTGCAGTCGAAGACATGAAAGATTTGGCCGAAGACTTTCGCGACCGCATGGCGAACCGTCACTCAATTCGCGACTATTCTGACGATGCTATTCCTAAAGACGTGATTGAAGCCATTATCCGCACGGCGGGCAACGCACCTTCTGGTGCCAATCATCAGCCTTGGCATTTCGTGGCTATTCGCGACCCCGAAGTGAAAGCCCAAATTCGAGCGGCGGCAGAGGAGGAAGAGAAAGCCTTCTACGCGGGCGGTGGCGGTGACGAATGGATAAAAGCGCTTGAACCTATAGGAACGGGTTGGGAGAAGCCGCACCTCACCACAGCGCCGTGGCTCATCGTGATATTCGCGCAGCGTTACGGCGAGTTTGACGACGGTATACGCTACAAAAACTATTATGTCCCTGAAAGCGTCGGCATAGCGACAGGATTCC
Organism: uncultured Caulobacterales bacterium; assembly: GCA_938007945.1. GTDB lineage: Bacteria > Pseudomonadota > Alphaproteobacteria > Caulobacterales > Maricaulaceae > Fretibacter. The sequence continues at coordinate 3,222 of CALLME010000130.1, read as the reverse complement.
TCATTGCGGCGCTGCATCACGCGGGGCTGTATTGCCTGACCCATACGCCCAACCCAATGAAATTTTTAGGACCGCTTTTGGGTCGCCCGAAATCAGAAAAAGCCACGATGATATTGGTGGTTGGTAAGGCTGCGGATGACGCAACTGTGCCCGAAGTCGCAATGATGAAAAAGCCGCTCTCTGAAATACTAACCGTCATTTAGGAACGTCTGGCCATGGCGAGAGTTCAGAAAAGGCACATTTAGACTTAAAGGCGAGCGCGTTATGACTATCCAGACCAAAAACCCAGCGACGAATAAAGTGCTCAAGACGTTCGAGCCGCATACTGACGCAGAAGTTGACCTTGCCATCGCGCGGTCCGTCGTTGCGCATCACGAATTGCGGACATGGTCATTTGAAAAGCGCGCCAAGTGTATGCGACAAGCTGCCAAAATTATGCGGGATGAGGCTGAAAAGCTAGGCAAAATCATGACAACTGAAATGGGAAAGACGCTGAAGTCAGCCATTGCAGAAGTTCAAAAATGTGCAACCGCCGCCGATTACTACGCCGATACAGCCGCAGAGTATTTGGCGGATGAAATTGTCGAAACAGACGCGCAGACGTCCTACCGCGCTTTTCTGCCGCTCGGTCCTGTGCTCGCCGTTATGCCGTGGAATTATCCGATATGGCAGGTCATTCGCTTTGCCGCGCCGGCTTTGATGGCGGGGAATACGGGGCTGTTAAAACACGCCTCCAACGTCCCGCAATGCGCGCTCTATATTGAAGGCATTTTTAAGCGCGCCGGCTTTCCAGAGGGGGCGTTTCAAACGCTGTTGATAGGCGGGGCTAAAGTCGAACGTATTTTACGAGATGACCGCGTTCGGGCCGCGACGCTCACAGGGTCTGAACCCGCGGGCGCGTCTGTGGCGTCTATTTGCGGCGAAGAAATTAAACCCACCGTCCTCGAACTCGGTGGGTCCGATGCGTTCATAATTATGCCGTCTGCTGACTTGGAAAAAGCCGTTTCAGTTGGCACAACGGCGCGGACGCAAAATAACGGTCAAAGCTGCATCGCGGCGAAACGCTTCTTTGTTCATGCCGACATTTATGATGACGTCAAAGTGCGCTTCAAAGATAGCTTTGAAACCTTGACCATCGGTGACCCGATGAAAGGAGACACGGATATTGGCCCGCTTGTCGATGAAGACGCGGTCAATTCTGTCACCGAGCAAGTTGATGACGCCTTGAAAGCGGGCGCGGTTCGTATATGTGGCGCTGAGCCGATTGACGGTGAGGGAAACTTCTATCGTCCTGGCATACTAGAAAACATTCCCAAAGAGGCCCGCGTTTATCACGAAGAGATATTCGCGCCTGTTGCACTTTTATTCAAAGTCGAAAGCTTGGACGAGGCGATTGAAATCGCCAATAGTTCTCCATTTGGTCTAGGGTCTGCCATTTTTACGACTGACAAAGACGAGCAGAAGAAAGCCATTCGCGAGCTTGAGGCGGGCGGCACATTCGTAAATACGATGACCGCGTCAAATCCGCATCTACCATTTGGCGGTATTAAAAGGTCAGGCTATGGCCGCGAACTTGCTAGCGAGGGTATCCGTGCATTTTGTAACACGAAAACCGTTTATATCGCCTAGCCAATATTGTTGCGGTCTATGTGATCCATATCGTCAAATTCTTGGTTCTCACCACCCATAGACCAGATGAAGGTATAGGCAGATGTGCCAGCGCCGCAATGCATGGACCAAATTGGCGAAAGCGCCACTTCGCCCGACTTCAAAATCATCGGGCGCATATTGTCTTCTTCACCCATAAAGTGAAAGACGCGCTGATCTTCTGGCAGATCAAAATACATGTAATATTCCGAGCGACGCTTATGCGTATGTGGCGGGAAGGTGTTCCAGACGTTACCGCTTGCGAGCGCCGTAAAGCCCATCACAATTTGGCAGCTCTCTACGATACCTGGGCGAATAGGCTGATAGATGGTGCGCTTATTCGCGGTCTCGTCACTGCCGAGGTGTATTGTGTTTGCGGCTGATTGCGGGACGTGTTTAGTCGGATAGGCTTTGTGCGCGGGGTAGCTGACAAAATAGAATTTCGCAGGGTTCTTGCCGTCTTTACTTGAGAACTTAATGCCTTTCGAGCCGCGCCCGATATAAAGAGCGTCAAGGCTCGCCATATCATAGCTTTTGCCGTCTACTTCAACTGCGCCTGCCGCGCCAATGTTAATAACGCCCACTTCGCGTCGCTGTGCAAAGAAGTCGCTCGCGAGATCTTTGTGAACAGGTATTTCAAGCGTCTTTTTGACAGGCACTGCGGAGCCAATGACGCCGCGGTCAATATCGGAATAAACCAGTGGCACCTCATCTTCGCCCCACAGGCTATCGACGACAAATGTGTCGCGAAGTTCTGAATTGGTCATTGTCTTATAGCGGACGATATCAGCGGAGTAACGAATTTCCATGGGGGTCTCTTAATCTAAAGTGAGCTGTAAGCCGCTAGTGGGCGGCGCCGTTTTCAAAAGTGGATTGGGTTTTGTTTAGCCATGCCATAAAATCATTGGCATTATCAATACCAGAGGCGTCCTGCGCCCAAATCGCCGCAGTTGCGTAGCGTGGCATTTGCCCTTTTTTGAAGACGATGTAGTGATCATCCGAGTCTTTACCCACACTCGCGACATCTTCAGCTTTGTAGAAAATCGCCATGCCCAAAGAGTCAGGCACAAGGCTCTGCTCGCCGAATTGTGCGATATATTGCCATCCCGAATTACCGCCTGAGGCCATAGAGGACGTATCTTTGTGCACCACAAGACCTGCCGCATAGGGCAGGTCGCAATCCCCTTCCACCAGTACATGTGTCATATATTCACCTGCTTTGGCAGTGTAATACCCTGCCACATCACCTCCGCAGCTTTGTGAATTATAATGGGTGACTTTCACAGTCGCAGCTTCATTGGTGTCGTTCACAATTTCGGCCCCGTAATTTTCAGCATTGCCGATTTGGCGGACTTCACCATTTTCAAAAACGCCAAACCCACCTGCGCCGAGTGAATTGCCAACTTTCAAGATATCCATCCCCCAATCGGCCATTTTGTGGTAATCATCACCGCGCCCTACAGTCGAGAGCACCATGGGGGCAGTCTTCTTGCCAAAGATATCGAGCGCGTTACGGCCATCAAGATAGATGCGGTAAGCGACTTTGTCTGATTCCCAGCCTGGGCCTTCATAAGC
>CALLME010000129.1 GCA_938007945.1 uncultured Caulobacterales bacterium | reverse complement strand
AAGCGCCCGTCAGAATATTCATTATTGCCAATGAAATTAATCCGTTTCACACCTGTGACAGGACCTTCGGTGATTTCAAAAATGAGATCGATACGGTTTTGCGGCTGCTGAACAACCTTTGGCGTGACGTTGGCGGCGAAGCGACCAGACTGGCGATAAAGCTCAATAATCCGCTGCACGTCTTCTTGCACTTTGGAACGCGTGAAGATAGCGCGCGGCTCGGCTTCAATCTCGTCTGTAATTTTATCAGACTTAAGCGCCTTATTACCCTCAAGAATAACGCGGTTGATAATTGGATTTTCAACGACTGAAATCAGGACGTTTCCGTCACGCGGATCAATCTCGACGTCAGCAAACAAGCCTGTTGCATAAAGCGTCTTGATCGACATATCGATACGCTCCGCACTATACGGGTCACCACGCGCAAAAAGGAGGTAGGAGGCTACAGTATTGGCTTCGACACGTTGGTTACCTTGAACTTGGACAGTCCGAATGACGGTCGGCGCTTGAGGACGCGCCTCAGCAGTAGGCGCATCTTGCGCGACGGCTGAGACAGCAGATAAACATAAGCTCGCGGCAGCGAAAAACAGCGCGCACAGGCCAAGCGAAATATATCTACGGATAGAATGATCCAGTGTTGTCATAACTCGCCTGCTTAGGTGAATAAACTTCGGATGTAGCCGATATCATTGAATGTCAGCACAATGAACAATCCCAGCAGGACTGCAAACCCGATTCTAAACCCAAACTCCTGTTTTTGTTCACTTAACGGACGACCCGCTAGCGCTTCATAGCCGTAGTAGAGCAAATGTCCACCGTCCAGTGCGGGAATGGGCATTAAATTTGCGACACCTAAGCCAATAGAAAGTGCAGCGCCAAGGGACAATAGGGCGTAAATCATGTTTCGGGCGCGTTCTTTAACGCTAATCTCTTGCTGCGCAATATCGACGGCCGTCTTACCTGTCATGGTCGCGATTCGCGCAACCCCGCCAAGCGCTTTGCCGTCTTCTTTGCCTGTGAATATACGCCCGATATATGTCCCCGTTGTCTTCACAGTCAGAACAAGATCAGAGGCGCCGACACCCACAGCGGAAATGAGGTTATGGTCAACCCGCTCAACTGAGCTATTTGAAAGCTGAACACCAATGGTACCGACACTATTGCGACCACCTATAAAATCTTTGCGTTCCTTACGGGCGGGCGTCACAGTTGTCGTGACAATTTCGCCGTTGCGGTCAATCACTGTCTCAATCGGCACGCCGCTGCGCACGGCAACATAGCCCACCAATTGTTGATACTGGCTAACGTCTTGACCATTCATTTTTAGGATATGATCGCCCGCCTCAAAGCCTGCGCTCGCCGCAGGACTATCAGGCACCACGCCTGTTACGACTGATTTATAAGAAATTGTGCCATAAGCTAAGGCGAGACCCGCCGTGATAATTACTGCCAGAAGGAAATTCGCCATAGGCCCTGCGAGGACAATCAAGACGCGTTGATAAAGCGGTTTAAAATGAAAGCAGTTTGACGTCGTTTTACCCTGCGCCTCAAGATCATCTTTTAGCTTGGCAAGCTCGGTGTGGTCTGGATTACTCGCCCCGCCCGCATCGCCCCGAAATTTCACATATCCACCCAGAGGAATGCGTCCAATGCTCCAGATTTCGCCTGACTTACGTGTCCACTGTGCGATGGGCTTCCCAAAACCGATTGAAAAGCGCTCAATATCCGTCTTAAACATTTTTGCGACACCGTAATGTCCAAGTTCGTGGAAAAACACGAGCGCGCCCAACACCACGAGGAAGCTGATGAGGAATATCGGCGTATTTAAAAGTGTCGAAATCATACACTGTTTTGCGAAAAATCGCGCAACTTTACAAGGCTTTCAATCGACCAATGGCAGCCTGTCGTGCGGCTTTATCGAGCGTCAACACATCGTCTAGCGTCGTTGGTGACACTGAGAAACCAGACGCCGCGCTAAATTCATTGATGACAGCCTCAACGACCTTGGGAATGTCCATAAATTTGATAGTTTCTTTCAAAAATGCCTCAACAGCAATTTCATTCGCGGCATTAAGGACACACGGGCCCTGCCCCCCAGATTCTAAGGCTTCTCGGGCAAGCCTCAGCGCGGGAAAGCGCTCTGTGTCGGGTTCAAAAAATGTGAGCCCTGTTATCTTTGCAAAATCAAGGCGCGCGACGGGGGCCGCCATGCGGTCTGGCCAACCGAGCGCATATGCGATCGGCGTCCGCATATCTGGCGAGCCCATTTGGGATAAAACCGACCCGTCCACATATTCAACCATTGAGTGAATGATAGATTGCGGATGCACAATGACGTCAATTCCTTCTGACGAACGGTCAAATAAGTAAGCCGCTTCAATAAGTTCCAAGCCCTTGTTCATCAAAGTTGCTGAATCAATTGAGATTTTTGCGCCCATATCCCATGTTGGATGGGCGAGCGCATCTTTGCGCGTCACGGTTTGCAGCTTACCAGGACTTGCTTCGCGAAACGGCCCCCCACTCGCCGTGAGAATCAGGCGCTTTACACCTTTTGGCGCGTCCTTCTCTAAAACTTGGAAAATAGCGTTATGTTCAGAATCGACGGGCAGCAAGGTCGCGCCCGCTTTCGCCACGCGGTTCATGAATAAATCGCCCGCGCAAACGAGGCATTCTTTATTGGCGAGGCCCACATGGTTACCTTGGTCAACCGCTGCCAGTGTGGGCTCAAGTCCCGCAGCGCCAATAATTGCGGCCATGGTAAAGTCACAAGGCAAGCTCGCTGCTTCGACTAAGGCCTCGGGACCAATTCCAATTTCCACCGATGTGCCAGACAAACGCGCGCGCAAATCATCAGCATGGTCGGGGTCGGCGAGAGCCACAAATTCTGCGTTAAACTGAATAGCGAGGTCTGCAAGTTTTTGGGCGTTTGTGTTCGCCGTTAGCGCGACAATTTGGAACACGCCCTCGTCCGCGCGGCCAATAAGGTCCATCGTGCTGTCGCCAATAGATCCTGTCGCGCCTAAAACCGTGACACGCCGCGTCACGCGAAATTTACCCAAATGGCAGGCGCGGAGGCAAGTACGGCGGCACTTGCGATAACAGCCATCATCAATCCATCTAGGCGGTCTAGTAATCCACCATGACCTGGCAGAAGCGTGCCTGTATCCTTGACTCCAAAATGCCTCTTAAGTGCACTTTCTAAAAAATCTCCAATCACAGAGAACACAACAACAGGCACGGCGAGCCAAAGTGCGGATGACCAACTAATCCCAAGGACTAGACCACACCCTACGGCAATCAAACTACCAAGCAAGAGCCCAGAGAGGAAGCCCGACCATGTTTTATTAGGGCTAATTTTAGGCGCTATCTTCGGCCCCTTTATTACCGAGCCGCCGAGATAAGCCCCTACATCTGCCCCAATAACCGTGAGGATAATGAACATCAAAATCTTGAAGCCACCAGAGGTGAAGCCAATATCGCTCCCGCGCAACGTAACCATTAATACAGTCGGCAAAATTATATACATTGCGCCGAGGGCAGAGAATAGGGCGGGTTTGACATGAGGCGAACGGCGCGCGCGTTCTAGACCCGCCAAAACCACAGTGACGATTAACGCAATCGCCCATAAGGATGTCAGAGACTGTGCTGCATAGCCAATCGCGACGAGCACCCCAACCATAGGAATAGCGTAGCCAAGCCATTTGGCGGAGGTATCAGACATGCGCACCCATTCAAAGGCGAGCCTGACGCCCAGAAGCGCCGTGAAAATTGCCCAAACATAGCCGCCAAAATAGATGGGAGGTATGCAGACCGCTGCAAACAAAAGCGCCGACATAAGACGCGGCCCGATATTCTTCCAAATAGGCGGCCTTTTAGGTGTTTTGATTATACCGCCCTCGCCTGCCATGCTGACTAAGCCACTTCCGCTGTGTCAGAAAGATTGCCAAAGCGGCGGTCGCGACTCTGGAACTCCGAAATGGCTGCTTCTAGGTCAGCGCGCTTAAAGTCTGGCCAAAGCACATCGGTAAACACAAACTCTGCGTAGGCGGCCTGCCAAAGCAGAAAATTACTAATCCGCCGCTCCCCGCTTGTCCGGATAACGAGATCGGGATCTGGAATATCGGACGTGTCCAAATGCTGAGAGAGATGTGCTTCAGTTATGTTCTCTGCGGAAATACCCGTTTCTACCAAAGCTTTCGTCGCGCGCAAAATTTCGTCGCGCCCACCATAGTTAAATGCGATGTTAAGATGGAACTCTGTGTTGTTACGGGTTGTTACCTCTACACGGTTCACAACCTCAAGCAGGTCTGGACGAAGGCCGTCACGTGACCCGAGAATTCGCACACGGACATTATTTTCATTCAACGTCTCTAAATCATCCGCGACATATTTTTTCAAAAGTTGAAATAGCGCCGCAATTTCAGCCTTTGGACGCGTCCAATTTTCAGTCGAAAAGCTGTAAAGCGTAAGATGCTTGATCCCCATATCGGCCGCATCTTCGACTATGCGGCGCACAGTTTTTACGCCCGCCTGATGCCCAAATACGCGTGGACGGTGACGCGCCTGAGCCCAGCGTCCATTACCGTCCATTATAATGGCAATGTGCAGAGGAATATCTGCGGAATATTTCGGGTGTTGGCTCAAACTAAATCTGCATGATTTCTTCGGACTTGGCCTTTAGCGCGTCCTCAATATTATCAATCACGCTATCCGTGGCTTTCTGAATGTCAGCTTCATGCGCCTTTTGCTCATCTTCACCCATCTCGCCGTTTTTCTCAGCTTTTTTGACCGTTTCCATGGCGTCACGACGCACATTGCGGACGGCGATTTTGGCTTGCTCGGCATATCCGCTTGCAATCTTAGCGAGGTCTTTGCGACGCTCCTCAGTTAGAGGCGGCATAGGAATACGCATCGTCTGCCCATCCACCACAGGATTAATCCCAAGGTTAGATTGACGCAACGCGCGCTCGACAGCCCCAACTTGGCTTTTGTCCCAAACACTCACAAGCAACATCCGCGATTCAGGCACACTGACAGAACCAACCTGATTAAGCGGTGTCATTTGGCCGTAAGCCTCGACCATAATACCGTCGAGAAGCGCCGCATTGGCGCGACCCGTGCGAAGGCCCGCAAATTCGGTTCGGAGCGACGTCACAGCGCCGTCCATACGTTGCCGATATTCTTTTAAATCAAAAACCATATCATCCTCTATTCAGTTATTCTTGCCAATGCGTCATGGCAAGAATAGGTCGTCAAATTGTTTTTCTTAATCCGCCTGCCGCTTTAGGCTCCCGTCTGAATAACGGTGCACGTGCCTTTATCGCGCATTACGGCATCAAACCCACCTTTGGAGTGGAGCGAAAATACAATTATGGGGATATTATTGTCGCGCATCAAGGATACGGCAGACGAATCCATCACGCGCAGATCTTCCGCCAAAACTTTTTGATAAGATAGGGTGTCATAGCGTGTCGCATGTGGGTCCTTTTTTGGATCCGCCGAATATACGCCGTCCACCTGCGTCCCTTTGAGCAGCGCTTCGCAATTCATCTCTGCTGCGCGTAATGCCGCCGCCGTATCTGTTGTGAAATAGGGGTTTCCTGTGCCCGCCGCGAAAATAACGACTCGGCCTTTTTCCATATGGCGAACAGCGCGACGGCGGATATAGCTTTCGCAAACTGTAGGCATCGGAATAGCCGACATAACACGTGTGTCGACGCCCTGTTTTTCAAGGGCGCTTTGCATGGCGAGCGCATTCATCACTGTTGCGAGCATCCCCATATAGTCAGCAGAAGAGCGCTCTATACCGCCAGCCTGCGCCGATAATCCGCGGAAGATATTGCCCGCGCCAATTACCAGAGCGATTTGCAGTCCTTGGGCGTGGGCTTCGGCAATTTCGGTTGCGATACGGCTCGTCATGTCCGTGTCGATGCCGTAATCTTGGTCGCCCATCAGCGCTTCACCTGAGAGCTTAAGCAAGACGCGTTTGAATTTATAATCGCTCAAAGCGACCTCCCAATATCAGTATACTGCCGACAAAGTGTCATAGCCCCGCGATTCGTCGTCGCGTTTCTCGGTAATATAACGAGAAAAGCCCCGGACGCCAGTCTCTGGGCGAGTGAACAATTATAATAATCATTCACAACCCAAAGGGGCGCCCGAGGCTTAAGTTTTGTGCCCTTCAAGGCGTGTGCAGCAAAAACTAGCTCTTTAAGAGCCCGCCACTGCCGCAGCGACTTCTGCTGCGAAGTCCTCTTCTTTTTTCTCAATACCCTCACCAAGCGCCATGCGGACATAGCCAGTGAGTTCAATTGATGTGCCAAGCGCTTTGGCTTCGTCTTCGATGACCTGCGCAATGCTACGCTCTCCGTCCATGACGAAGATTTGTGTCATAAGAACAGATTCTTTGAAGAATTTCGTCATACGACCATCGACCATTTTGTCGACAATAGCTTCTGGCTTACCAGACTCAAGCGCTTCGGCTTTGAGCATATCGCGTTCTTTTTGCACGACGGCGGGGTCAAGATCATCGACGCCAAGCGCGAGCGGGTTTGTCGCCGCAATGTGCATTGCTATTTTCTTGCCAAGCTCATTGAGCTTGTCTTTGTCGCCAGTTGACGCAAGCGCGACGAGCACGCCAATTTTACCCATGTTCGGTGCAACAGAATTGTGGATATAGCCTGCAACAACGCCGTCTTGGACTGACAATTTTGCCATGCGGCGGAACGTCATGTTCTCACCGATTTTGCCGACAAGCTTTTTAAGATATTCAGTGACGTTGTCGCCAGAAGACGTTGTTGATTGTGCAAGCGCTTCGTCGCTGTCTGCATTAAGAGCGAGCTGAGCGATTTCAGCCACAGCCGCTTGGAACCCGTCATTACGTGCCACAAAGTCAGTTTCTGAGTTCACTTCAACAAGCGCCGCCGTTGTGCCGTCCATAGAGACGGCGACAAGACCTTCAGCCGCAACGCGGCCTGCTTTTTTATCCGCCTTCGCGATACCTTTTGTGCGCAGCCAATCAATTGCGGCTTCGAGGTCGCCGCCCGTCTCGTTGAGGGCTTTTTTACAATCCATCATGCCTGCTGACGTTGCGTCGCGCAGTTCTTTTACCAATTTAGCTGTGATCGCCATGATTGTCTCCGTATGTGTCGGGTCTATGTATATTGACAGCCCATGACATAAGGACGGGCCATCGGAATTTAAAGGGCGCGCCCCGTGAAGGCGCGCCGTAAAGCTATTCGCGGCTTAAAAGACGCTGAGCTTGTCTTCATTTTTCGCGAGTAGGTAATAAAACGTCACGCGGTTTTTCATGCGTGTTGGTTTCATCGTTTCGCAAACAGCTTTGACCTTGGCCATAGCTTCGTCCTTGTCCGTGATTTCAAGCTTCTTCTTCATGAAACCTTTGACAATTGTCTCAAGCTCAGTCTCATCAGAACAGGCAACATATTTGCTGTCGCGGTTGCTCAAAGACGCACCAAGATGCTTTTCGATTTTTGTAACGACTGCCGCATCAACGTCTGCATCATATTCACGTGTAACGCGAAGATACTCTGACTCTTCAGCCGCTGCTGCCTTAACCTTGGCAGTCGCAGGCTCAACAGCCGGCACTTTCGCAGCAGGCGCAGGAGCTTCAGCTGGCGTTTTAGCAACCTTTTTAGCAGGTTTCGTTTCAACAACTGGCGCTGGCTTAGCAGGTTTCGCGGGCGCTTCTTCTTTTGCTTCAAGTGCCATTTCAACAGGGTTTTCAGCCGCGCCGAGGTCAACACCCACATTAGCTTGCGCCTCTGTCATACCGTCAAGAACAGCGTCCGCGATAAGGTCACAGTAAAGCTGAATAGCGCGCGCGGCATCATCATTACCTGGGATTGGAAAATCAGCGGCTGTCGGGTCGCAATTTGTATCAAGAATAGCAATCACGGGGATTTTCAAGCGGCGCGCTTCTTTAATCGCGATGCTTTCTTTGTTAGTATCGATAACAAACATCAAATCAGGCTTACCGCCCATGTCCTTAATCCCGCCGAGTGCTTTGTCGAGCTTCTCTTGCTCACGGGTGAGGTTGAGGATTTCTTTCTTTGTCAAACCTGACTGAGCTGAGTTTTCCATGATGCCTTCAAGTTCACGCAGGCGCTTGATAGAGCCAGAAACTGTCTGCCAGTTTGTGAGCATGCCGCCAAGCCAACGGTGGTTGACGTAATATTGCGCACAACGCTTTGCAGAAGTCGCAACAGGTTCTGAGGCCGCACGTTTTGTGCCGACGAAAAGAACACGACCACCTTTGGCCGCAACGTCACGCGCCTGAACAAGCGCTTGATGCAGAAGTGGAACAGTCTGTGACAAATCCATAATGTGAATATTTGAACGTGCACCAAAGATATAAGGTGCCATTTTAGGGTTCCAGCGGTGAGTCTGGTGACCGAAGTGTACGCCTGCCTCAAGCAATTGACGCATAGAAAATTCAGGAAGAGCCATTGGAATATCTCCTTTGTCCGGTTGGCCTGACAGTCATGTGGAAGCAGATAAACCTGACTTCACCGGAAAAGATCAATGCCTATATGACAAAGACCGCCACAACTGTGCGAATTAAGCGGCGCTTATAGCGGTGATTCTATCCATTGCAAGGACTATTTGCGGTGCGGTTATACGAGCTTTAGGCCGCAATTTCCTCAATCGTTTCGATGACGTGACAGGCCTTGAGCGCGGCGCGGATTTTATCATCTGTACCAATTCGAATTGGCAGAGCCATAACCCCTTCTCGCCCATTATCCATAGGAAAGACAATCTCGACGCGCCCCATCTTTTTGGACGGCGCATTGGACAGCGCCGACAAAGTCTGGTGCACTTGATCGAGTTGCTCTGGAGCCGTGGAGCGCAGGCGAATGGTAAATCCCTCAATCGCGGCTGCGACAGCCGTTGTATCAAGCGAGGACACATGGTCTGCGAAAATCCTTATTTCTCCGTCGCGCATCTCAAGCTTAGCTTGCACGACGACCACAGACCCTGACACTAATATCTCACGCGATATGGCCAGAAGGCTCTCACCGAGGAAAATCTCAAAATCACCTGACGGGTCAGAAATATCGACATAGGCAAAGCGTTTGCCGCGCTTTGACATACGCTCTTGCTTCTTTCGCACTACGCCTGAAAGCTTCACGACTTGGCCAGAGCGTTGAAAACGCTCCTCAATATCAATCGCGAGCACAGAATTGCGGACATCTGGCAGGTTGGAATAGGCTTCTAGCGGATGGCCGCCGAGGTAAAATCCAATTGCGCCAAGTTCGTGGTCAAGCTGCTCAACTGTACCCCATGGCGGCACCTCGGTCAGGTCAGGTTCAGCCATGATGACGTCCGCGTCGCCAAATAGCCCGCCTTGGTTGGAATTGCGCTCTTCAGAAGCCCGAGAGCCCACTGATTGCAAAGTCGCCGCAGAGGCGAGGACCTTGGCGCGGTTCGGCTCAAGGCTATCAAAGCCCCCGCCGCGCGCGAGGTTCTCAATCGCGCGTTTATTGACAACGCGTGTATCAATGCGGCGGGCGAAATCAAACAGGTCTTTATACGGTCCGCCCTCCTCTCGCACTTGCACGACGTGGCGCATGGCTTCGACACCAACATTTTTGAGCGCGCCTAACGCATAGCGGACTTTGCCGTCTTCGACCTCAAAATCAGCACCTGATTGATTAACGCAAGGCGGCAGGATGCCAATGTCCATGCGCTTGGCTTCTTGGTAAAACTGCGCGAGCTTTTCGACATTGGCGATATCAAGGCTCATCGTCGCCGCGATAAACTCTGTCGGGTAGACCGCTTTGAGGTAAGCCGTCTGGAACGAGATCATCGCATAAGCGGCTGCGTGAGATTTGTTAAAGCCGTAGCCCGCAAATTCATTGACCAAGTCAAAAATCTCATTGGCTAGACCGCTATCGACTTTATTAGCCGCCGCCCCGTCAATGAAGCGCGAGCGCTGCCTGTCCATTTCGGCTTGGTCTTTTTTACCCATAGCGCGGCGCAACATATCCGCCTCACCCAGTGAGTAGCCCGACAAAACCTGCGCGATTTGCATGACCTGTTCTTGGTAGATGATAATGCCGTAGGTCTCTTTGAGGATATCTTCAAGCGTGGGATGCGGATATTCGATATTTATACGGCCGTATTTACGGTCAATATAGGTGTCGATATTCTTCATCGGGCCTGGACGATAAAGCGAGATCAAGGCTGTCAGTTCCTCAATCGTATCAGGCGCCATTTTACGCAGCACGTCACGCATGCCGGAACTTTCAAGCTGAAACACGCCAGCGGAAAGCCCCTGCGCAAGTGGCGGATAGGCTTCTTTGGCTGTCGTCGGAATTTTAGACAGATCAATCGGGCGACCTTGCTTGGCGAGATATTTCAGCGCGCGGTCAATCACCGTCAGCGTTTTTAGGCCCAAAAAGTCAAACTTTACGAGCCCCGCTTTTTCGGCATATTTCATCGAGAATTGCGTGGCAGGGATGTCTGAGCGCGGGTCGCGGTAAAGCGGCACAAGCTCGGTCAACGGACGGTCGCCAATCACAACCCCCGCCGCATGCGTGCCCGCATTACGGTAAAAGCCCTCGAGCTTTAGAGCTGTATCAAGAAGATCGCGCACAGCAGGATCACTATCTCGCGCTTCTCGTAGCCCCTTTTCCATTTTTATCGCTTCACCAAGCGTAACGGGGTTGGCGGGATTAGACGGCACGAGCTTGGCGAGGCGGTCGACTTGGCCAAGCGGCATCTGCATCACGCGCCCCACATCGCGCACCACAGCGCGCGCTTGCAGCGTTCCGAATGTGATAATATGCGCGACCTGCGCGTCGCCATATTTATTCTGCACATATTTAATGACCTCGCCGCGACGCTCTTGGCAAAAGTCGATATCGAAATCGGGCATGGAGACACGTTCGGGGTTGAGGAAACGCTCAAACAGAAGGCCATATCGCAGCGGGTCCAAATCTGTAATCAAAAGCGCCCAAGCCACGACAGAGCCCGCACCCGACCCCCGACCTGGCCCAACGGGAATACCCTTTTCCTTCGCCCACTTGATAAAGTCCGAGACAATCAGAAAATATCCTGGGAAACCCATATTTTTAATGACGTTGAGCTCAAAATCGAGCCGTTCGGTATAGGCCTCAATTGTTGCGGCAGGCTCCACCTCAGCGAGGCGCACCTTCAACCCATCATGCGCTTGTTGGGCGAGAATATCGGCCTCACTCAGAGAACCGTCACCAAAATTGGGCAAAATTGGATTCCGTGGCAAGGATTGATAGGCGCAGCGT
>CALLME010000128.1 GCA_938007945.1 uncultured Caulobacterales bacterium | reverse complement strand
GCCCGCGTTGTCGATAAGTTCGTTATACAGCTTGAAGCGCAACTTACGGAACGCAAAATTGAGTTTGAACTGTCTAAAGGGGCTAATAAATGGCTCGCCAAGAAAGGCTATGACAAACGCTACGGCGCGCGTCCGCTTTCTCGTACGATCCAAGAATATATCAAAAAGCCGATTGCGGATGAGATCTTATTCGGGAAGTTGAAAAATGGCGGCCTTGTGAAAGTTGGTGTGGACCGCAAGAAGGAGAACCTGACGTTCAAATTCGTGCAGCCACCCAAAAAGAAAATCACTGGCCCCAAAGGCGGGAAGGGACTTCCCGCGCCAAAGCCAACTGAGGACGCGTAACGTAAAAATCAGTCCGGGGGACTGATTTTAGTGAAGCGCCGAAAGGCTATGCCTTTCGGAGTCATGATGACCTCAATTTGTCTGGACGCCACAATTTAACAAAAAAAGCCGCGCTGATGCGCGGCTTTTTCTTTAGTATTATTTAAATTAGCTAGTGCTGCAAAGCGTCTTCGGCCTTCTCATCCACTAGCTTACGTTCTGCGGCTTTGCGCTCGATAAATGTCTCAGCAATATCGCCGTCTTTGTCGCCACCGATTGACTCGCGTGCCTGTTCGAAAATTTCGTTTTCTTCTTCTTCCATATGATGCTCATAGTCATGCTTAAGTGTTTTAAAGCGCGTGAGCCATCCTGTTGAACTCATATCCATATCCATTAGCTCTTTCATGATATCATCAAGCTTTTTATGCTCGGCAACAGAATGACGCGCCTCTGGCTGACCGTCAGAGGTTTTCATAAGCGGCGAATAAAACGCCTCTTCTTCGGCGGCAGCGTGGGCGCTCACATCATAGAAAAATTTTGAATAAAGTTCGCGACGTTCTGGACTATCACCTGAAGTCTCCGCAATTTTAGCTAAAAGCTCGCGGTGCTTTTCATGATCTTTTTTGAGTGTTTTATAAATCGTCGTCATATCGTGTTCCTTTCAAAATCGTCGTTATCTTACTCCAACTAACGGTGACAGCGCTGAAAGGTTCCAAATCACACTTATCGTTTTTCAATAATAATCTTGACTCGACTTCAAATAAGACTTATCGAAAAACAATAATAATTTAAAGGAGACCCTCGATGCGTGCCACATCACTTGCCCTATTACTCACCGCTTCTAGCCTCGCTTTTGCGCCCATAACCCAGGCCCATGAGGTCGGCGACGGCCCGCATGACGGCGATGTACAGCAGACACATGATTTACAAGATTTTGACGCCATCGAGGTGCGCGGGGTTTATCGCCTCAATGTCACCGCAGGCGAGGACTATAAAGTCTTTACGTCTGGCGCGCCCAAAGAGGTTGTAGGCATGAAAGTCTATGTAAAGAATGGCGTGCTCATTCTGGATCAAGAAAAGAAGAAGGGTAAGATGAAAAATCGTGACGGGGTTTGGGTGGAGATCAATCTGCCGTCACTGGGAAGTGTCGATATTTCGGGTGTTGGCACGGGTGATATCTCTGGCGTGGATAGCGAGCTTTTTGACCTAGATGTCAGCGGCGTCGGCGAGTTAAATATCAACGGCACGTGTGGGACAGTCAATGCGTCCATGCGTGGGGTCGGCGAGGTCAATGCAAAGGACCTCGAATGTAGGCAGGCGGATGTCGCGCTAAAGGGGGTAGGGGCCGTAACTATATTTGCGTCTGAAAGCGTAAACGTCAGCGCAAAGGGTATTGGCTCGGTTGATGTGTACGGCAAGCCAGATGAGGTGAAAAAGTCCAAAGGCTTCATCTCGGGCGTAACAATCCACTGACGCGCATAAGCGATTTCAAAAAATCTGAAAAAATTAAATTTATTTCCAAGGATTGCGTCTTGGGATACGTCATACAATCAGTATGAGCAAAACAGACAGCGATGAAGAGTTGGCGTCTCGCGCCGCTCAGGGGGATAGGGCCGCTTTTCAAGCGCTGCTCGCCCGTCATTATGACCGCGTGTTTCGGCTCGCCTATTCTGTGCTGCGCAACCAAAGTGATGCTGAAGATATCACCCAAGAGATTTGGGCAAGTTTGCCGCGCAAGCTCAAGTCTTGGCGCGGTGAGGCAAAGGTTACGACATGGTTGCACCGCATCGCGCTGAACGCAGCGAAAGACGCGTTGCGAAAATCAGCGACGCGCGCCCGCACCACGGCGGGCTATGCGGAGGTGGCGGCACTGTCGCGAGATGAGGCGGTCGATACCAGCAAACGCTTGTCATGGCTGCAATCCGCGCTTGAAACACTATCGGATGACTTGCGCGCAACAGCCGCGCTCACCCTTGGGGAGCAGATGAATTTTGCCGAGGCCGCAGAGGTGCTCGGTGTTGCGGAAGGCACAGTCTCTTGGCGCATGAGCGAAATCCGTAAACGACTAAAAACACTCGCCGTGATAGACGGTGAAACAGGTAAGGAGGCGCTGGCATGAACACTGATTTAGATAAATTAGCGGCTGAGCTTCAAGATATGAAACCTTCAAAATCCGCTAAAGACACTGGGATGAGCGCCGCAATGGCCGCCTTTGACGCCGCATTTGCGGCGGCGCCAGACATGGCATCAGAGCCTGCATCAGACATTAATTCAGAAAACTCCCAAGGATTAAACGTCGAGCCACGTCCTACTCCTCAAACGGTACGCACCACGCGTGTCGAGACAAAAAGGAGTGGCCCGATGGCAGCGTTTAATTCAATTTTCAATATGTCCCCTAAAACTGCAATGATGGGTAGCGGTTGTGTTGCAGCCCTTCTCGCCGCGCTCGTCATCATGCCTGCCAATCCAATAAAGGACGTGCCACCCGTACAAACGCAGCCAATTGAGGTCGTTGAGCCATTGCCGACACCGACGCCGCCCGTGAGCGAGCTGAAGGAGGCTGAGCCTACTGTGCCAGACCTGCCTGCGTCAAAGCCTGCGGTTGAAAAATCCGAAATAAAAGTGGCAGAGGTGACGCCGCAAAAATCAAAGGAACAAGGTGGGATAAATACTATTGGTGAATTGCTAAATAGAATGGAGGCAGAAAGTGAAAATGCGAAAACAGAAAAAGGCGACAGCGTAGAGAATTTCAAGGAGCAAGAATCAATAAACTCGTTTGATTTAAGTTCAAATGACCAAATAACTAGCGAATATCGGGCTATTTTGCAGCAAAAAGATCACATCTCCTTATTTGTTGATCAAAAATCAGTGGCAGCTTCTGCTTCAGCAAGCCAATCACCTCAAGCGCCTGCTGTTACTCAACGCATCGTGCCGCAGCGCATGGCGTCTATCCCGCCAATGCAGGCACCTCCAACATACGCCCCGCAAGGGCAAATGCTATCGGCTTCGCGCCTCCCTGCGGCTCCGTCCCAACTGCCTGGCGGATTAACGCTAGAGGAGGTTCCAGCGGAATTTGACACCGTAACCGAAACGGTCGTGACGCAGGAAGCCTCAACTGAGCTTGTCACTGTGCCAGCTGAATATGAAACAGTGATAGAAACCGTCGTGGTGAGGCCGCAAAGCGTGGAATATGAAACCATCCCCGGAGAATACGGCTGGGTCGACGGCGAGATCGAAGGCAGTTCCGTCGAATATGAAAACCGCCCTGTTGAGTATGAAACCTATCAAGAACCTGTCGTGGTGCAGGAGGCCTCAACAGAACTCGTCACTATCCCGCCGACATATGAAACGGTGATGGAGACGGTTGTAGTGCAGCCTGAATATCAAGCACCTGACGGTTCGACAGTTCCTGCTGTAACAAAACAGCAAGCGCGCCGCGTGATTAAAACGCCTGCGTCAACAATTGAGCGTGTGATCCCACCTGTTACAAAAATGGAAACACGGAGACGCATTAAAACACCCGCCTCTACGATTGAACGCGTCGTGCCCAATATCATTAAGGACGGGAAAACCCGTGTGCAAATCAAACCGCCTCAAACCCGCGAAAAAATTATCCCGCCTGTGACAAAGGAAGTTACGCGCCGCGTGATTAAGACGCCCGCACAGACGAGAGAGCGCGTAAGATCGGCAGAGCCGCAACAGGTTACGCGTCAAGTCATCGTTACACCGCCGAAGTTTTATCTGCGCGACGAAGACGGCAGAGTTATTCGCGAATTTGAAAGCCGTGACCAGTTTGAACGCTATCAAGCCAACCTGCCCAAATCTGTGACGGAAACACCCGTCTCGACATTCTCAGTTGATGTCGACACCGCATCATATTCTTTTGTGCGTAGCGCGCTTAATCGCGGGCAATTGCCGCCGCCAAGTGCCGTACGTCTGGAGGAAATGATTAATTATTTCCCTTATGATTATACCGCGCCGCGTTCTGCTGATACGCCGTTTAACGCGAATGTCACCGTGACTGAGACGCCGTGGAATAGCGATACAAAGCTGATGCATATCGGCA
>CALLME010000127.1 GCA_938007945.1 uncultured Caulobacterales bacterium | reverse complement strand
GGCGGCACTGTGACGGCGCAAGCGGAAAGGCAGACAATAGGAATAATCAAAAGAAGTTTTTTCATGTCGTAGTCCTAGTTAAGCGAGTGACCATATTGCGCAGCAAGGCCGCCTTTAGGCGCTGAGTCATCAGACTCTTCTTCAGGTTTTGTAACTTCACCAGACTTAGAAATCTCTTCACCAGATTTATCAAAGGCCATGCGTGAACGGTCTATATTAAGTCCATTATTGGATCGCGCGATCGGGCGGCCTTCTATCATGCCGCCGAGGAATTCTTCGATGTCATTAGGGGTACGCAGACCATCAATGGGTGTACGGAGCTTTGAGATATCAGAGACAGGCTGCACGAGGCGCGGCGTCACAATAATCATCAATTCAGTTTCGGATTTTTGGTAGCGCGATGAGCGGAACAGCGCGCCGAGGATTGGCACGTCACCAAGCCAAGGCGTTTGTACTTTGGTATTATTCGTCGTGTTTTGTAATAGCCCAGCAATCGCAAAGCTTTGGTCATTTCTGAGTTCAACAGTCGTATCAGCACGACGGACGCGGAGAGACGGCACTTCAACCCCTGACACTCGTACGGAATTATTATTATCTAATTGACTGACTTCAGGCGCGACTTTCAAGTTTATGATTCCGTCGTCTAATACAGTTGGCGTAAAAGACAGTCCGATCCCAAATTCGCGAAACTCAATCGCGATATTCCCAAAGGCACCGGGCACAGGAATAGGAAATTCACCACCCGCGAGGAAACTCGCTGTCTCGCCTGACATAGCGACAAGGTTAGGTTCGGCCAGAGTGCGAATGACGCCGTCCTCTTCAAGCGCTTGGATTTGTGCATCCAAGCTGACGCCGTTATGTGAACCGCTGATTGCGCCGCCGAAAGTGGGAGAAACGCCTGAAATAATGCCGCCCGCGGATTGAAAAGCGAATTGTCCCGCTTTTTGCGTAAGCACGCCAATGCCGAGCTCTTTCGCCGCGTCGCGTGAGGCTTCAACAAAACGCACCTCAAGCATGACTTGATGGCTGTCTTTCACAGAAAGGCCGTTTGTAACGCGACCCGGCGCATAGGCTTGGGCAACTCGCTCGACTTGCGCAGCCACATCTCCATTTGTGACTTTTCCTGAGAGGTAAACGCCGCCCGCCATGGGGCGGACGTTTACCGGTTCTCGTGGGAAGGTCTCATAAAGGGCGAGTTTAAGCCCTTCTAAATCAAAGGCGACATTGACGTTGACAATATCCACCAATCGGTTGGAGTTGTCATAAAGCATCACATTCGTTTTGCCGGCTTTCTTGCCAAGCACTTGAAATGAACGGTCAGTCAGCACGACGATATCTGCGATTTTAGCGTCCGCCACACGGACTTCTTTAAAGGCGACACTGGTGCGCATGACAATCGAATCGTCTTTTGTCACGTTCGTTGATGTACGGTCACCTTTACTCGTTTCATCGACCCAAGACTTCGCATGTCCCAACTGTACCGGCACCAGAAGGGCGCCAAGGACGAAAGACGATAATAGTTTGGATTTGAAGGTCATAATTATCCTCCCGCCAGTTCGTTTGACAGCTGCACATCCGCAGCGGGCAGGGAGGTCTCTTCCATCGCTACGCTAACTTCGTCGCGGTCATCACCGCGAATGATTGTAATATTTGCGACTTGGTCAGTCGGCTTGGGCGGCGTTAATTTCGCGGCGGCGACAGGTTTGCGCCATTTTTGCGACTTTGGCTTATGACGGTTTATGAGATTATCTGATGTAATGCGGCGTTGCTTTTCGACATTAAGTTCGCCGACACGTCGGAGTGTGAGGCTCAGATTTCCCTCATCCATAGCGAGGTGAAGTTTCTGAGCGTCCTCATTGGTGACCTCGACGGTAACTGTATCCACGACACTGGGTGTTGCGCTTTGACTGTTATTGTTTTGGTCAATACCGAGAACTTTGACGTTCTGTAAAAGGACATCTGAGACGAGGCGTTCATCTGCGCCTCTGCGGGTCTGTGCATCGCGCGTATAGATGATGTCGACGCTATCACCTGGTAGGACGAAACCTGCCACGCCTGCAACGTCAGTCACGCGAATGGCCGTGGCGCGTTTTCCTTCTGAAATCAGGGCAGATAGCGAACCGCGACCCCCTGGGCCACTGATTTTAAAGCCTAGCACAGCTTCATTATAATTCATGCGAGAAAGCGCGACCGTCTGCTGCGTCGTGTCAAATAAGAGGTCCTCAATGCTTAAATAGGCACCTTCTGGGATCATACCCTCTGGCATGTCAACGAGGCGTAGATTTTCGTATGAGAGAACATCGCCAAAATTCAGCGGAATATCAGCGACAACAATGGGCGTTGTCTCAATGATGGAGCCCGTCGCGGTGATAGGCGCCGTCACGCGTTTATTACTAAATTCGTTTTCTACGGCACCTTCAATCCAGCCACGTGCAAGCACAATGGCTAAGATGCCAAATGCTGCCGAAGCACCCAAAGTGACTAATGTATTGACCCGCACGCCAGCATCCTTTCATCCCATTCAAGTCCGAGGACCCGAAGGCTAGCTGTAGAACACAGGAGAAAAGCTTTTGTGAAAAGTCGAGGTTTAATAATTACTTAATTTATGAGTTAACAACCCCCTAATGCGCTCGCCTTAAATTAGGGCGCGCTTTCTAACTTTTGTACCTATCTTCCAAATATCGAACACAAGCAGGCCTTCATAGTGAAGGGTTCTGCACATTACGGAGGCCATCATGGCTAAAGCAAAATCAACAATGACTGCCAAAACATCTACAGTTTCTAAGGCGACGACACTTCTTCGCAAAGGGACACGCGCTTACATTGGCCTATACGGCGCAGGCTTTCAGCGCGCACAAATGCGTTTTAACCAAGTCAAAGGCGCTACTGATGGTCTATTCACTGACCTCGTTGAACGTGGCACTGACCTAGAAACACGTGCTCTTGATTTTGCTAAAGTTGCGCAAGTCAAAACGACTGAGCGTTTCTCTGCGACGGCGGACAAAGTGGCCGACATGGTGCCTGTCGCTGCAAACTCACGCGTTGCTGAGCTAGAAGCAGAGGTCGCTTCTTTGAATGCAAAAATCGCCAAATTGGCCAAACCTGCAAAGAAAGCGGCTGCGCCTAAAGTAAAAATGACAACTGAAAAGACGTCAAAAGCGGCGTAAAACATTTAAGGTCTATTTCTCCTCCCCCTTGTTTTGGACCTGATAAGCGGCTCGTAACGTTGCGGGCCGCTTTTTTATACGATAAATTCGCCTCTTGCGCGCGAGAGCTTGCAAGCGCGGCGCTTTTCTCGTTTACTGTTGAAAACAACGAGGGATGGGTGAAAAAATGGCTCTAAAACCAGAAGATGTTGGCACACGCGCCGCAGAAACAACAACCGCTGTAAACTCAATCGTAGGATTCCGACGTTCTGAAGTCGTCAAATCTCTTGGATTATTAGCGGGTTATGCGGCTAAGCAACCCCGTCCATTTGCTAAACACCTCAAGAATTATGCGGGTGAGTTGCTCGAAATCGCTAAAGGGAGCTCTGAACTGACCCCTGACCGCCGTGACAGACGCTTTAAAGATGAGACCTGGGCCAAAAACCCAATTTATAAGCGCGGGCTACAAAGCTGGCTCGCTATGCGTAAAGAGCTTAACGGTTGGATAGCGGATTCAGGCATGCACCCCGCTGACCAAGCACGCGCGCAATTTGTGACGGACCTCATTGCCGACACGCTTGCGCCGACGAATACGCTTCTAGGCAACCCTGCTGCTATGAAACGGATTTATGAAACGGGCGGTAAATCACTCGTCCAAGGCATAAAAAACGCCTATGACGATTTGCGTAATAATGGCGGTATGCCAAGCCAAGTCGATGGACGTCCATTTAAAGTGGGCGAAAACCTCGCCACCTCAAAGGGCGCAGTTGTTTATAAATCCGAGATGCTGGAAATCATACAATACGCGCCGCAGACAGACCAAGTCTATAAATTTCCGATTATGATTATACCGCCGCAAATCAATAAATTCTACGCGAATGATTTATCCCCAGATAAGTCGATTGTGCGTTTCCTCACTAAATGCGGATATCAGGTGTTCGCTGTGTCATGGCGAAATCCGACGCGCCAGCATGCCCATTGGGGACTTGAGAACTATGTTCAAGCGCTCATTGACGGGACTGACGCGATTAAGTCTATCTCGAAAAGTCCGCGGATCAATATTACAGGAGCGTGCTCTGGCGGAATCACGATGGCCTTGCTTCTCTCAGAGCTCGCTGCGCGTGGTGATAACCGCGTAAACTGCTTCACGATGATGGTGTCTGTCTTGGACGCGAAGAAAACGGATAGTGACGTTGGCCTGTTTGTGACGGATGCGGCGATTGAGGCGGCGAGACGGCAAAGCCGCAAAAAAGGCATTTTGGAAGGCGAGCAGCTCGCCCGTGCCTTTGCTTGGATGCGACCCAATGATTTGATCTGGAATTACGTCGTTAATAACTATCTGCTCGGCGAAAGCCCGCCACCATTTGACGTTCTTTATTGGAATAACGATACGACCAACCTGCCTGCGCAGCTTCATTCGGATTATCTCGATATCTATACCGACAAGCGGTTCCGCAAAGATAGCTATGTTGAATTTATGGGCCACCCTGTCGGTTTGGAAGCTGTTACACAAGACTGTTTGATGGTTGCTGGTGTGACGGATCACATCACGCCGTGGAAAGCCTGCTACCGAAATGCAGCACTATTTGGCGGCGAAGTTGAATTTATTCTCTCTAACTCTGGGCATTTACAGTCGCTACTGAACCCTCCTGGGAATCCGAAAGCGCAATATTTTACTAATCCAAAACTTGTTGACGATCCAGACGAGTGGGTAGCGAAGGCAAAGTCTACTGAAGCCTCATGGTGGCTGCGTTGGAATGAGTGGTTATCAGAGCGTTCTGGCGAAATGAAAAACGCTCCGAAATCACTTGGAACAAAAGCCTATCCACCGACTGCGCAAGCACCTGGTGAATACGTCTTTACTTAATGTAAAGAGAACGGCAGCAAAGTTTGAGAACTGAGTCGCAACTGCTGACGAACAACACAGGAATGGGGCCCTGTGATAATACAAAATGGGAATATCCGATATTGTGCGTCTGCAAGGAAGCACGTGAAAGACAAAATGACAAACTTTAGCCCCAATCTCCCGCGTATTTTTTTCTCAAAAGTGGGCAATCAAAAACTTAGGACGGCTATTTGGTCAGGTACAGATAAGGGCTTTGGCAAGCGCACGCCCCTGTTGTTTTTTAATGGCATCGGCGCGAACCTAGAGATTGCTCAAGTTTTTGCCGACACATTCACAGGCCGCGATATTATCACTTTTGATATGCCAGGTGTGGGTGGCTCGCCAGACCCCGTTATGCCTTACCGCCCATGGTGGGTTGCACGCGCCGCAAAGCAAATCCTGATTGAAAATGGCTATGATAAGGTCGATGTTCTCGGTGTGTCATGGGGCGGGGGTCCTGCACAGCAATTTGCATGGCAGAATAAGAAAATGACACGCAACCTTGTGCTTTGCGCAACGACTACGGGCGTGACCATGGTGCCTGGCAACCCGAAGGCATTATCAAAAATGATGTCGCCGCGGCGTTACATTGACCGTGATTTCCTTAAAAAGAATTTTGAGACGCTTTACGGTGACGCTACAGAAGGCGCAGATGAGTTTGCCATTAATATGGTGCCGCCGAGTGTGAAAGGATATCTCTATCAGCTCAGCGCAATGGTTGGCTGGTCGAGCCTCCCGTTTATTCGTCGTATTAAAGCTAAGACGCTTGTCATTATGGGGGACAATGATCACATTGTGCCTGTCATTAATGGCAGTATTTTAAAGTATTTTCTGCCGCATGGCCGCTTGAAAATCATTAAAGGCGCGGGGCATTTGTTTATGATTACCCGTCGTGACGAAACTATTGAGATTATCCGTAACTTCTTTGGCGAACCTGAAGTGGCCATGCCGCATGTTGACCCTGTTATTCTGCCGTCTGTGATGGAGAGCTTTAATCACAAGGGTGAGTTTAATATGGCCGCTAGCTAAACCCTGAACTTGAGACCGCCTTATGAGTGACGAGAGTGATAAG
The DNA here is from genome assembly GCA_938007945.1 of uncultured Caulobacterales bacterium. Taxonomy (GTDB): domain Bacteria; phylum Pseudomonadota; class Alphaproteobacteria; order Caulobacterales; family Maricaulaceae; genus Fretibacter. The sequence continues at coordinate 5,562 of CALLME010000127.1, read as the reverse complement.
AAAAAACGTAGTGGTACAGAAGCTGCCCGCCGCATCTGGCTCGCGGGTATTGGCCTTTACGGGCGAGCCTTCACGGAAGCTCAAGGTGCCTTGAAAGAAGTTACGGGCAAAAGTAGTGAAGTCTTCGACGACCTCGTCCAAAAGGGTGAGATGATTGAAAAAATGGCCGAATATAAAGGCCGTGAAATTCTAGAAAAGACTAAAGTTAGTGACATCGAAGTCCCGTCACTTGATATTGATGAACGTATAAAACGCATGCGCGAGCGGCTCTCTATGGCGAGTGGACGTCGTGACGTGGAAGCTAGTGAGGGAAAGTCTACAGCTAAACGTCTTGATGAGATTGAAGCCAAGATTACGGCTTTGACAGCGCGACTTGATAAATTGGACGCCCCGAAAAAGGCCGCTAAAAAACCGCCCAAGAAAGCCACGACACAGCGAACAAAAGCCGCGTCAAAAACGGCTTCCGTAAAAAAACCATCAACTAAAAAGTCTACATGACGCCGTGACGGGACGCAGTAAGACCAAGGAAAAAATTCTGCGGACTGCGCTTGGGCTCTTTAACAATGAGGGCGAAAGCCAAGTGAGTTCGGTTGATATAGCAGCGGTTATGGGCATTAGCCCGGGCAATTTATATTACCATTACAAGGGCAAAGACGAAATCATTGTCGAGCTATTTGCTGATTTTGAAGAAGAGATCAGGCAAGTTCTCGGTTCGCCGATACAAAAGCCGCTCGCGGTAGAAGACAATTGGGTTTACCTCTATATCATATTTGAAGAGATTTTTGATTTCCGTTTCTTCTATAAAAACCAGTCTGATATCATTGACAGAAATCCCGTGTTAAGAAACAAATTCTCTCGAATTCTCGCTCTTAAAGAAGAAACGGCTCTTTCGCTCTTATCCGCTCTAGAAGAGGGAGGTCATATCCAGTTCGGAGAAGGGGAAAAAGCCGCCCTGTCTACCCGCATTGCTCAGCATTTTACATTTTGGCTTCAATATCACGACCTTCGTTTTGGAGAAGCTGCACCTAAATCTTTAATCGATGCAGGGGTATTTGCAACCTTGGTGCAAATTACGCCCTATTGGACACATGGTGAAGGCTATAGCGAACTCCTCAAAGAGTTCGTGTCAGGAAGGTAAGCGTAAAAGGAACCATTAGGATTAGTTTGGACCGTTACTTGACCTTCAATCAAAATCTTTTTGCCACTGGACGGAGAGGCGTTGTGTCTCGCCCGGCGCCGTTTCAGCTGCAATTGAAATGTTTTTTCGCGGGGTCCATTCGACCGCAATACCTGGTGTCCCTTCCGCTGCACCACGGACTTCAACATAAACATTATCTGAGAGATATTTACCCGTTGTCAACTGTGTCTGCCCTGTTTCGGTCTGTCCAAAGTCCAGCGTGTCCAAGCCGAGCGCGTCTTCTAGCCCGCCCATCAAATCAAATCCCCCACCTCCTGAAAGCTGCGCTAATGCGGCTGCAAGGCGTGCCGTTTCTATGGTCGTGAGCTGCGAGGCAGAGCGCCCAAATAGGATGCGCGAAATAATCTCGTCCTCGGGAAGCTCAGGCGTCGTTTCCAAAGATATTTCAGGGCGGCTTAATATACCTGTAACTCTGACAGTTGCTGTCAAATCGGCGGTCTCGCGTATAGCCGCAACATAAAGTCGAGAGTCCATTATCTCATCGCTAAAAATCACCTGACTATCTTTCAGGTCGAACTTCTTACCTAAGAAGTCAAACTGTCCACGTGTGATTGACGCTTCGCCAGATAGGATGGGGTCATTAAAAGCACCACCGACCTTAGCCTCTAGCGCCATCAGGGCGTCTACGCCACGACCCCGTAATTTGATTCGACCAGGTGAGGATATTTTTAAGTTAAGCTTTGTCGCCGTCTGAGGGGTGCTGTCGTCCTCCTGATCATCGGAGGAAAAATTCACATCAAGCGTTGGCCGCCCCGCACGCGGAAATTTATCAATGCTCACAGTCGCCTCATCGACAATTAAATTACCGTCCAATGAGAGCAACTCACCATTGTGTGTGAGACCTAATTCACCACTCAGAACGGCAAAGCCTTCGCGACGGTCAAAAATATGCAATTTTCTAGCGGACATTTTAACGGCGCTACCATCAATAGCTCCAATATCCATCTGTCCGCTGCCGTTGATAGACCCACCTTTTGTGTCTTGCGCAGAGAAATTTGATACAGAAATTGCAGTGCCTTTAAATTCGCTCGCGAGTGACATATCCTCAAGCTTAAGACCAATCGTGCCCTGTTCCATCGACCCGCCCGTCAGTGAGAGTGTACCGTTAAGTCCACGTGCATCTAGAGGGACGCTGTATTTCAGATCAAGAGCAAGATCACCTGCAATGTCTGTCTCTGGCGGCAAAAACAACTCTGCCAATGCACCTAAGTCGCCATTGGCTTTCGCGACTCCCCGCAAAGGCGTCTGAGGCGGCCAAGATATAAAGGGCGGCGAGGTGAGGGTATTAATGCGCCCTTCCAATGTCGCATTGCCCGTTAATTCGCCTGACATCGTTTGAATATCTACATTTAGCATCTCTGACATAAGATCAGCCTTAAGCGTCGCGTCAAGGGGCTCAACATCTGAGCCGGGCTGCCGTAGGCTAGACAGGCTTGCTGTCGCTGTGCCTTCTATCCCCGTAGGACTTTTTGTGAATTCAGCCTCAAATCCAGTCAACCCTTCAAGCCCTGCGCGCCCTATAAAGGTCATAAGGGGCGCAACTTTTAAGTCTGTGCCTTTAAGACGTAAAGTTTGCGGCTGTGTCGCCAAGTTGAAAATGGTGGAACCGCCAAAGAAGGATAATTCACCGTCTCCTATTAAACCGTTAGGCGTCTGCGAAAACGAAAGAGGAGACAATGTCTTAATCTCATGCGTACCGAGACGGCCGCTTAAATCCGTGGTGAGCGAACCGAGCGGAGCCCGCAAATCAGCGCCTCCAGTTGCCGTAAGATCGACCTCGCGAGTTATGTCTGCAAATTCTGTGTCGCCATTTACTGAAACTGTAAATGCGACAGCCTCTCGCGGACCTGCGGCCTCGATGTTTATGTCTGCGCCAGTCAGCGGGCCAGACGAAAGTCCTGTGATTTTACCCTCAATTTTTGCATTCGCTTCAGTCAAGGACAGATTAAGATCAACCGCTTCTGCAGGTATAAACACAGAAGGGTCACCCGTAAGATTAAACTGCCCTGAGAGCAGCGTGATATCTCCGCCGACACCCGAAAGGTCACCAGCAATATCTAAGCCAGCAAATCGTCCCGTGGTGTTAGAGGCGGACCAACGGTTTCCGTTATATGTGACGTCTGTCTTTAGGTTCGCAGGCTCACCTTGTCTAAGTGCCTTGATATTGATTTCGGCTTCTACTCCGTCGCCGCGTTGCTTGCCCGACGCCGTATATTCAGCATTTGTAAGTTCTAACTGTGGCGTTTGAATTTTCGTAGAGTTACCACTTAGACCAAATGATAGCGCACCCATTTTACCGTCTGCATTGAATACTCCGCTGACGTCAGATACATTTGTGGTACCAACCGAAAACGTACCTATTTTGTAGTCAGCCTTAACACCTAATACGCCGTTAGAGTTATAGCGACCTGAGCCTGAAACTGTCGCGCTGGCAGTGACAACAGTAAATCTTGGGAATTGCACATTACGCGTCTCAGGCTCTATTAAGACGCGCGCTGTCATTTTTGCGGCATCTCCGATGATATCGTTGGCTGGGGCAGGGAATGGGTCAAAGTTTTCAGCACGGCTGTCAATATTGAGGGCTATATTTTGTCCCTGCGTATCCGTTGTAAAACGCCCTGCAAAATCTGCGGGAATACGCCCTCCGAGAACACCTTTCTTAATATCAAAGCTGCCTTTCAGGTCTGCCACAGTATTTTGCATGTCGAGACGACCAGCGGCTTGAACGAGCAATCCAGCTAGGCGTGCATCAAGTTTTGAGAGATCGATTGTTTGAGTATTGAGATTATAAAGGCCGTCTGCGCGTATTTTAGGCGAACCCCCGAAGGTCGATTTTAATTCCTCTTGGCCCGCAAGTTCTCCCGTTAAGTCAACCGAAAAGGAAAGGCGAGGGGAGTCCAGGTTAAGCGTGGCTGGGCCAGAGATTGTGCGCATTTCATAGCTGTCATAGCGAATATCATTGGCCAGTATTCGACCCGTAAAGGAGATCGCTTCACCGTATGTCGCTGCGCCCGTGATCCGTACAGATTGCAGGGTCGCAGGTGAATTGTCTATTTGCGAAAGTGGGTCGCGAATAACCATGTCGATATTTGAGATGTCAAACGCTTCACCTGTTTTGTTAGCGGTCAGACTGCCATTGAGGTTTGGCGCTGTAATTTTGGCTCTGACCGTCGGCGACTTACTCAGGTTTTGCACAATTGCTTCTACCTTTGCTTCGCCCCCAAGGTAGTCGGATGAAGCTTCCAATCCAGGCAGCGTAGACGGCGAAATGACGGCCGTGATTTCTGCACTATCGCTCCGTTTCAATATTTCGCTTGTCGCAATCACATTAGACCCGAGGCGCGCATTAAGGGATGTAGTGATGTTCTCAATCTGACCCTGCGATTTCAGATTAATCTCAAGGGCCTCAGTTGATTTCAGATTTAAGCTATTCTGAATGAGCCCGCCTGCGGGACCAATAATATCAGCCTTACCCGTCAGCAAGAATTCAGGTGACCATTTTATATTAATATCAGCACGATCTGTCACGGCCTGATCCAGCGTTCTGCCGTCAAGAACAAGCTTGCCACCAGCATCGCTGTGACTAAAGCCGCCTGCGGCTGTGATGGATACTTTTCGCCCCACGATCTGTTCCGAAAGATTTAATATGCCTAGATTGAAGGCTTTCAATTCGTAGCTCCGAAATTCAATCGGCAAGGGTTCATCTGTGGCTATGATTGCAGGCCTGCGAGTGACATCAACTGCTTCCGTACTGACTGTGTCAATGACAAGTCGCCGCCGTAACATCGCCCATGGTGACCATGCTAGCTGTATGTCCTGCGCGCGCATCCATTGGCCCTGACCATCAGAGACGGTTAGTTGTTCTATCTCAAATAAACCTAGGAGATCACCCTTCATGCCCGTGATGCCTATGAGCTGGCCTGCGGGGGCCATGGCTTCTATTTGACGTTCGACAATGCCCAATCCCCATGAGGATTTCAGCGCTAGCCGTACTACGCATAAAATGACGATAACTAGAAGGAGACAGGTTATTACAGAATAACCGACACGCTTTGGCCAATTTGGGGCGGATTTTGTTGGTGTTGTGCTCATCAAAATGCCTGACCAATTGAGATATAAAGTTGGAAGTCCTCGTCCCTGGCTGACGGATTGAGCGGCATGGCCACGTCCAGTCTGAGAGGGCCTGCTGGTGTGTTGTAACGCACACCCACCCCGGCGCCGACGCGCAAATTGTCAAATCTTGGATATTGCGCATCGGACACATTGCCTGCATCGACAAAGCCGACAACGCCGATTTTATCATTATAGCGCCAACGCGCTTCAAGTGATCCGTCAAGCAAAGATCGCCCGCCCAGAGGAAGGTC
>CALLME010000126.1 GCA_938007945.1 uncultured Caulobacterales bacterium | reverse complement strand
AGCATCCACGAGTTTGGGCACGATTCCAAAGAAAGGATGGCTTCCTGCACCGGGTTTCATGTCAGTTGCGCCGGGCAACGGAACAATCATTGCGCCCCCTGTCTCTGTTTGCCACCATGTATCGACGATTGGGCAGCGAGCTTCACCTACGACATGGAAATACCACTCCCAAGCTTCGGGATTAATGGGCTCACCCACAGTCCCAAGCAAACGCAGTGATTTACGGGACGTGGCGTTCACTGGCCCCTCACCTTCACGCATGAGCGCACGAATAGCGGTCGGAGCTGTGTAGAAGAGCGAGACCTTATGCTTATCGCAGACCTGCCAGAATCGCGACGCATCAGGATAAGTCGGCACACCCTCAAACATGACAGTCGTCGCCCCATTGGCGAGCGGGCCGTAAACTATATATGTGTGCCCTGTCACCCATCCAACATCGGCTGTGCACCAATAGACATCATCTTCTTTGAGGTCGAATACATATTCATGGGTCATTGCGGCCCATACAAGATAGCCACCTGTCGTGTGTAACACACCTTTGGGCTTACCCGTAGAGCCGCTCGTATACAGAATAAACAGCGGATCTTCTGCATTCATGGGCTCTGGCGGACAATCGTCCGACACGTCTTTTAGCGCGTCGTGAAGCCAAACGTCCCGACCGTTTTTCATCTGAACATCACCACTTGTGTGCTGCACGGTCAAAACGGTTTTGACAGGTTGTCCCGCTTTTGCAGCGATATCACATGCCGCGTCGCAATTATTCTTTAGTGGCACACGCTTCGTCCCGCGCAGGCCTTCGTCAGCTGTGATGACGAATGTACTCTCGCAGTCGGTAATGCGGCCCGCAAGAGCGTCAGGCGAGAAACCGCCAAAGACGACGCTATGCACGGCCCCGATACGCGTGCAGGCCAGCATGGCGAAACTCGCCTCCAATATCATCGGCATGTAGATGGTAACGCGGTCGCCCTTTTTCACGCCTAGCTTTTTCATCACATTCGCAAAGCGGCAGACTTCACGGTGAACTTCGCGGTAGGTCAGCGTCTTGCTGACGCCTGGGGTGTCGCCTTCCCAGATAATAGCAGGCTTGTCTCCACGTGTGTCCAAGTGACGGTCAAGGCAGTTTGCGCTGACATTTAAAACACCATCTGCGTACCATTCGATATGAAAATCTTCCTCATCCCACGATACATTTTTGGCTTGGCTATAAGGCTTTATCCAATCAAGTCGTAGCCCTTGTTCAGCCCAAAAGTTTTCTGGGTCGGCAATAGAGCGGTTATACATCTCTTTGTACCGTGCGGTTGAAAGATTTGCTTTGGCCGCGAATGCCTCTGGCACAGGATAGGATTTCTCAGTGTCGCTCATGTCATTTTCTCCAGATATTTACGGCTTAGCGAACATTTTCGCGCCCGTCTATTCGGCAGGTGCCGTAACATCAGACGCCCGTGATCCTGGAATACGAATATCTTGTACGAGGTCTTGAATGGCTTGAGGCGGTGCGGGCGTAAGCAATGATACAATAATACCCACACCGGCTGCGAGCCACATAAAGACAAAGCCAATCCCCTCAGGCGAAACGCCGAATAACCAGTTCTCTGCTGTCCCGCCGCCAAATTTGAAATAATAAATATAGCTGAACGTCGTAATCAGGCCGACGAGCATGGCGGCAATCGCACCTTCTTTATTCATGCGCTTCCAGAAAATACCGAGGAAAATAACAGGGAATAGTGACGCTGCAGCGAGACCAAAGGCAAAGGCCACGACCTGCGCCACAAACGGGAGAGAGGTCGCAAAAATACCCAATAGCCCCGCGCAAATTACAGCCGCCGCTGCCGCTAATCTTGCGGCCATCATTTCTTGTTTCTCTGTCATGTCAGGCTTGAACGTCCGTTTGAGCAGGTCATGCGACACGGCTGAGCTAATGACCATTAGGAGTCCCGCAGCTGTTGAGAGCGCCGCGGCGAGCCCCCCTGCCACGACAAGGCCCACAACCCATGCAGGCAGCTTCGCAATCTGTGGATTGGCAAGGACAAAAATATCGCGGTTTGGCTCGACCTCATTCGTAATACCATCAAGCGCGTTGGGGCCACGATACTGCATAATACCGTCGCCGTTTAAATCATCATATTTCAGTAGGCCCGTTTTCTCCCAATCCTTATACCAGACAGGGACAGGCTTCCCGCCTTCAGAGAGGATAGCCGCTGCGCGCTCCTCGTAATTCTCACCGTCTTCAATATAGGTCGCTTCATTAACCGTATCGATGAAGTTCATTCGCGCAAACGCGCCGACTGCTGGCGCAACAGTATAAAGCAGCGCGATAAACATAAGTGCCCAACCTGCTGACTTACGCGCCGCACGCGCTGAACTGACGGTGAAGAAACGGATGATGACGTGAGGCAAACCTGCCGTCCCAAACATGAGCGCTGCTGTGATACAAAACACATCTATTTTGGCTTTTGTTGTCGAGGTGTATTCCGTGAAGCCGAGCTCTGTGACGACGGTATTAAGCTTGGTCAGCATACTCACATCTGTACCTGCCGCATTGCCGATAAAGCCAAGTTGCGGAATGAAATTACCTGTAATCGCGAGCGACATGAAAATAGCGGGCACGGTGTAAGCAAAAATCAGAACAACATATTGCGCGACTTGCGTGTATGTAATGCCTTTCATTCCGCCCATGACGGCGTAGAAGAATACAATAGCCATGCCGATCAGAATGCCGACATTAAAAGGTACGCCAAGAAATCCAGAGAACGCCACGCCAACACCTTTCATCTGCCCTGCGATATAAGTGAATGATACAAACAGAGCGCAGACGACGGCGATGACGCGCGCGACTTTGGAATAATATCTATCGCCGACGAAATCGGGCACGGTGAACTTCCCAAATTCGCGAAGAAACGGTGCAAGCAATAGAGCGAGCAAGACATAGCCGCCCGTCCAACCCATGAGGTAGACAGAGCCGCCATAGCCGAGAAAAGCGATAAGTCCCGCCATAGATAGAAATGACGCCGCACTCATCCAATCAGCCGCCGTCGCCATACCGTTCAGCGTTGGGTGGACATCATGCCCCGCAACGTAAAATTCCTCAGTCGAGCCTGCCTTGGCCCAAATTGCAATGCCGATATAGGTTCCGAAAGTCAGGATGACGAAGAAGTATGTCCAGAAAGTCTGATCCATCATCCTAGCCCTTGATACCGAATTTTTTCTCGTACTGGGTCATCTTGCGGCAATAGATAATAATAAGCACAAGGAAAACATATATCGAGCCGTTTTGGGCAAACCAAAACCCGAGCGGGGCGCCGCCTATCGAAAAGTTGTCTAAGGCTTCGCGGAACAAGATGCCCGCGCCAAATGAGACAAGAAACCAAACGATAAGCAGGCCAATAGTCAGCCGCAACGTGGCTTTCCAGTAACCTTTAGCATCATGTGAATTGTCTGACGGCACACCGCTCTCCCCTACTCATCTCTTTGCGAGTTTATGAAGCTATCTTAGTGTGAAGTTCCTTTTGCGCACAAGCGATTTAGCGGAAGAATATCAACCACTTGAAGTCTAAAATATGGAAATGGTGGGCGATACTGGGATTGAACCAGTGACCCCTGCCGTGTGAAGGCAGTGCTCTCCCGCTGAGCTAATCGCCCGTCCGTAATGCACCCAATCTGACTTGGACGCGAGACGAAGGCGCTATCTAAGCCGTTGGGGCAATCTGTCAAGCCGCAGTTATGGCTTATGCGCGTTTTCCAGCCGCGATTCTGGCGAGCGCTATCTCTTCGGCGATGACATCGGTATTTCGGCCAGTCACGTCATGCTGTTTAATAATATCGGCGAGCGTTTCCACGAGGCCGTCAAGTTTGCCGTCTACCCACTGTGGGTCATATGTGCCCGAAAGCTCTGACGCGACATTAATAATGCCGCCGCCATTCACGACGTAGTCAGGGCAATATAGAATACCGCGCGCCGCGAGACCTTCGGCCATATCAGCTGTGGCGAGTTGATTGTTTGCTGCGCCGCAAATAATTTTCGCTTTGAGCATTGGTAGTGTTTGAGAATTGATAGCACCGCCCAGTGCACAAGGCGCGAAGACATCCGCATCAACTGCAAATATCGCGTCAATATCAACAACTTGCGCATTTAATTCCGTTTGAGCTTTTGTGAGCGCCGCTTCATTGATATCGGCGACGATGAGCTTTGCGCCCGCCGCATGTAATTGCTCGGCGAGAGTATAACCGACATGTCCAAGCCCTTGAATAGAAACGGAAATTCCTGAAATATCAGCTTGACCTAGTTTGTGAGTGACAGCAAACTTTAGACATCTAAAAACGCCGTCCGCCGTAATTGGCGATGGGTCTCCAGAGGCCGCCACCCCCTCCTCTAATCCTGCGACAAATGAGGTTTGGGTGTGAATGACGCGCATATCATCAGGCGAAACGCCCACGTCTTCAGCCGTGTAATAGGCCCCACCCACACGGTTCAATGCGCGACCATAAGCGCTAAAGATCGCCTCACGATCAAATGTGCCACTTGGACGTATTATAACGCCTTTCCCGCCGCCATGCGGAATACTTACCATAGCATTTTTAAGGCTCATCGCGCGGGATAAGCGCAGTGCATCAGTTATGGCATCGGCACTTTCATCATACATCCAGAACCGTGTGCCGCCTGCACTAGGCCCAAGAACTGTGGAGTGCACGGCGATGATGCCGCTTAAACCGCTATCAGGATCGCTGACTATTGTGACACATTCGTGGTCATCAAAGTCAGGATGATCAAAAATAGAGCTCATCATTAGCCTCCTGAAGTGCGAAGCCCATTGGCCGCTGCCATAAGAGACCCCATCGCCAGAGTAGCCCCCGTGCCGTCACCAACACCAATACCGGCTTCCATTAGCGGTTTCAGCCCCAACCGGTCGAGCAGCGCGCCATGGGCAGGTTCCGCGCTCAGATGTCCTGCATAACAATGCGCCAAGGCATCATCCGAAATCTTGTGCAAAATCGCGGCCGCTGCGCAGACAACATAGCCATCCAGCAAGACAGGGATAGACTGGTGTCGCGCCGCGATTAGCGCCCCGACCATGCCCGCAATATCACGTCCGCCAAAGCAGCGTAGAATATGGAGCGGATCAGAGAGGTGCTCCCGGTGCAAATAAGTCGCTGTTTTGACAGCCTCTATACGGGCCCCTGCACTGTCTGTATTCCCACCTGCCCAATAAGCCGCGTTACCCCCAAATATGCCGTGTGCAATCGCGGCCGCTGCCGTCGCAGAGCCAAACCCAGCATTGCCGAGTACAATCAAATCCGCGCCTTCGGCCACCACTTCCATACCAAAGGCAATTGCCGCCGCGCAGTCGCGCTCAGACAGTGAAGGCTCAACCGTCATATCAGCAGAGGGGTATTCTATGCCCATTTCATAGACTTTGAACGCTGCACCATGTGTAGACGCCATGCCGCGCACAGAAGCCCCACCTTTGGTCAGAGCGGCAACACGCGCTTGCGCACCTTCGGTGACGTCCGAACCGATTACAGTTTTCGCCACGCCTTGTGAGCCTGCAAATACGGTCACGAGTGGGCGATCAATCGACGGGTCAGCACGTCCTTGCCATCCTGCAAGCCATGTCAAAGCCTCACCGTAATGGCCGAAAGGGCTTAAATCTGCCACATAAGAGGACAACTGCTCCTTCACAGCGTCGCGCGCATCTATGCGCGGCCCTGGCATGGTTTTGACCAAATGCCGAATGTCTTCAAAGGGTGTGCTGTCGACGGTCATTCCGCTCATAGCGATTCTCTTTTCAATTAGGGCTTTAGTTAGGCCGTATCGCGATTAAAGCCAATGTTGATACGGCTTTGAACCTCAATTTGTTTGAATTTACCATAGCCCTTTAGAGAGCCTAAACTTTATTCGGTTATGCCGCCAGCATGATTGGAGATGTCACAAAATCAGTTGCGGGCCTCGCTATATGCGGCGTTGTATTATTCCTCGTCGTAGAGAGCCGCAGTTCAATCTATAAGGCCTTAGGCTTGACATCGAGTGCCGAGCAGCCCGTCCGCGAGACTGTCACGGTCGCGGTACCAAAAGAGCGCGCCAAATCCACATCATCAGGCGGCAGCGTCACCCTTAAGAAAAACCCCCGCGACGGCCAGTTTTGGACAGATGCACGCATTAACAACAAAACTATCAATCTGCTCGTTGATACTGGCGCGAGTGCTGTAGCGCTAACGCTTGATGACGCGAAACGCTCTGGCGTGCGTGTGCGCTCGCTCGATTATAATATTCCCGTCAATACAGCCGGCGGACAAGTGATGGCGGCGCGGACGACGCTGAAATCCGTCAAAGTCGGCTCAATCAAGGTCAAAAACGTGCGCGCTGTTGTCATCCCCGAAGGCCTTCACGTCTCACTACTTGGTATGACCTATCTTGGTGAAGTGCGTAAAATCGAAGTCTCTAATGATGAGATGAAGCTTAGAAACTAAGCGAAAACAACCTTTCGCGCCATATTGGCAGCAACAGCCAAAAGGCAGAGGCCAAAGACCAACTTTAACTTCTTCTGACTCAATTTATGCGCGGCTTTGGCGCCTAATGGTATAGTGAAATGGGCGAGCAGAGCCACACATATAAAGCCGAGCAGATTGACATAACCTATTGAAAAGTCTGGACGACCAGAAACATACCAACCCGATATGATGAAGCCGGTCGTACTTGGCAGCGCAATCGTAAAACCAAATCCTGAAGCTGTCGCGACGGCACGATGAATTGGTATATTACACATCGCCATCAGCGGCACTGTGATAGAGCCTCCGCCGATTCCCATTAGCGCAGAGAGCCCGCCTACGCTGCCTCCAACGATTGGTCGCGCTATCCCGCCGGGCACGTTATCTCTGACAGTCCAATCGGGTCGTCCAAAAATAAATTGCAGAGAGATTAGGCTCGCCATGACCGCAAACAAAAGCGTGAGCCCCTCGCCTGACATTTTTGGTGCGAGCCAAACGGCAGCCAGAAACGACCCTAGCCCAATCCACAGGGCGTAGCTTTGCAAAGGGTTCTTAGGCCAAAGTAAGTCCCAATCGACCGCGCCGTGTTCATGATGGCTCCGCACGGATTTAACCGCATTTAAGACAATTACTGCCGCAGATGTAGCAACCGCGCTATGCATAACAACGTCCTCTGAATAGCCGAGCGTTGAGAATGCATAGTAAAGCGCGGGCACGATAATTGCGCCGCCGCCAATGCCAAATAGTCCCGCTGCAAATCCTGCAAGACCTCCGACCGCGACTAACGTCATCGCCAGATACACTAGCTCCGGCGACATCTCCACTATATGAGGCCGCCCAAGGGGCTTGACGGATCCGCGTACATTTTACGAGGCATGCGCCCCGCAAGGTAAGCATCGCGTCCTGCAATAACGGCGTGCTTCATCGCGCGCGCCATACGGATAGGGTCCTTTGCGCCTGCAATAGCCGTATTCATCAAAACGCCGTCGCAGCCAAGTTCCATGGCGACTGTCGCGTCACTTGCCGTGCCCACACCTGCATCGACAATGACAGGAACTTTGGACTGCTCTACGATTAAGCGAATATTGACAGGATTCTGAATGCCTAGCCCTGACCCAATCGGCGCGCCAAGCGGCATAATCGCGCAACAGCCGAGGTCTTCGAGTTTACGCGCAAATACAGGGTCATCTGAGCAATAAACCATCACTTTAAAGCCATCACCAATCAGCATTTCAGCCGCCCGCAAAGTCTCCTCCATATCAGGGTAAAGGTGCTTAGGGTCAGAGAGCACTTCGAGCTTCACAAGGTCCCAACCCCCAGCCTCGCGCGCAAGGCGTAACGTGCGCACGGCATCTTCGCCTGTAAAACAGCCCGCCGTGTTTGGAAGATAAGTCACTTTGTTGGGGTCGATGAAGTCCACAAGCATAGGCTGGTTCGGGTCGTTGATATTCACCCGCCGCACAGCGACTGTGACCATATCCGCACCCGAGGCGTCTAGCGCCGCCGCATTTTGCGCGTAATCTTTATATTTTCCCGTCCCTATTATGAGGCGCGAATTGAACGTACGGCCTGCAACGATCAGCTTGTCCTGTGATGATGTGTCTGATGACATTAGCCACCTCCGATAAAATGAATGATTTCGAGCCTGTCGCCATCGGCCAAAATAGTCTCTTCGAAAGTCGATTTTGAAACAATCTCACGGTTACGCTCAATGGCGATTTTTTGGGGTGGGAGCTTAAGATGAACGAGCAATCCAGCGACGCTCATCCCCTCTGGTAAATCGTCATAATGCTCGCCATTAATCGTAATGTTCACATCTAAACTTTCTGCAAAATAAAGCGGTTGTCCGCTCCGTCCTGCACGGCTAACATAACGGCTCGGAACGGAAACTTACATGACTAAGCCTATCTATATTCTCAATGGCCCAAATCTCAACCTTTTAGGGCAGCGAGAACCAGAAATTTATGGCCATCAGACTTTGGACGGTATCGAAGCGGCCTGCGCAGAAACCGCGAAGACTGCGGGATACGAGATCGTTTTCCACCAATCCAATATAGAAGGTGAAATCGTCGACCAAATTCAAGAGGCAGGCGCGAAAGGCTGCGGCCTTATTATCAATCCTGCGGCTTATACACATACATCAATTGCGATACATGACGCACTTAAGAGTGTAGATGTGCCGTCGATTGAAATCCACCTGTCACAACCCGCTAAGCGCGAGAGTTATCGTCGTCTGTCTTTCGTATCCGAAGCAGTGACAGGCACAATTTCTGGATTCGGCGCAGATTCCTATGATTTAGGGCTACACGCGCTTATAAATCTGTTAAAGACATAGAGCACTTCGGCGCCTTGGCGCTAAATTGAACGCTAGACTAGTAAAGAGAGAGCATTATGGCTGGCAAGACCACACCCTCCCGCG
>CALLME010000125.1 GCA_938007945.1 uncultured Caulobacterales bacterium | reverse complement strand
GCGTGTCGAAGGCGAATCGGTCAATATGGCAGATGCTAGCTTCCAAGACGCGACATTGACTGAGGCGACGTTTGACAACGTCATTTTGACAAATTCAGATTTACAGCGTGCCGACATTTCGCGCGCGCATTTTACGCGGAGTAATTTCGCCGACGCCAACCTCACAAGCGCGAGCGGCGCAAATGTCAATTTCGAAGGATCTAAATTCGTCAATGCCAGATTTGACCACATGAACCTCCGAAACGCCAAACTGGACGGCGCCGTTTTTCACAATGTGAAATTTGGTAATGCCCTTCTGTCTGGTGCGACGATGGCAGGCGCGGATTTCTCTAAAGCCGACCTTCTTGAAGTTAGAGGGCTAGAGCAAGCCCAACTTGATACGGCCTGCGGCGATAGTGAAACGCGTTTGCCTATCGGTCTATCGTTGTCATATTGCGAACGTCACGAAGGCATGGACCACGGCACAGATCACGCTGGTTTGTCACCGAAAATGGTACGCGCGGCGCGGCGTCTTGATAATGCCATTTCTAACGTCGAGGCTTTGCTTGCCGACACAGGCAATAGCGATCCTTTGTTACGCCGTCGTTTGCAGCGCATTCATTCTGACCTCACAAGCTCGCGCCGCTCGATTGAGAATTAATTACTCCGCCTTCCCGGGCCGATAATCGCGTGTTGCTACTTCCAAAATATCTTCGAGTTTTGTAGGCATGTTTTTAAACTCACCTTTTGCAAACATCTCTGTTTGATCGGCAAAATGCGGTGAGCTTTCATTGAGTGTGGCCGAGCCGTAATTATGAATTGAGGTGAGATCAAGCGAACCCTCTGTGTTCCAATCCGCAACCATAATATGCGTATCACCCGCGAGCGCGTTCATCGACCCATTTGCTTCAATCGTATTTGGGTCAGCATAAATCGCGCGCAAAACATCTGGCGCGCCATTAAGTGGTAGATCAACGTCTCCACGTTTAATGCGGTTAACCTCCCCCCATTCGGGGTCGAGTCGTCCATAGGTGTTTTGCAGTATATTAGCAGCTTTTTTATACGCTTCCATTGGCGGCATAACGTCTTCCTTGAACTCACTGCCATGGGCGAACATACCCGTCGCGATGACAAGCGCGGCACTGCGGTTATCACTATTCGTGTCGCCGTCCCAATTACGCAGTACGTCTTGCCCTGACTTTAAAACGGGGTCAGACACGTCCGCCGTTGCGAGCTCGACGACCATTTGCCAGAGCCTAAATTCGGGATGATATTTTGTGTCGGCGCGGTATGCGAGCAACTCATCTTTAGATATATCCTTATCGGGTGTGAGCAGCTCTAAACCGCGCAAAGAGCGATTTGTGATGCGCCGCTCTACACCAAAATAAGTTGGAAAATCTTCGCGCTCTGGATGGCTCCCTGCTTCGCTCATTCTAAAGGGCGTATGATTGGCGGAGAACACCCAGCCTGATTTCGGGTCGGTCATTTGCGGCAGTTCTGATACCGCGACCTTCTCTGTCCATATCAATTCAGAACGGTCGCCAGGCAGGACAGATAGCCAATCTGGCCCTTCAAATCGTTTTGGCATTTGCGCGTTATAAAGCGCCCCAACATGCCCGTCCGCTGTCGCCCAGACAGCGTTAAATGAGAGCAATCCATTTATGTTCAGCGCAGCTTGCCACTCCTCAAGCGAGCGTGCTTTCCCCATCGCAATCCATTGCGTCAGTTGGTTCACTTCTCCCATACCTGCATAGCGCAGCGCGTAATGCCCATTAGGGGTCGACAGTACGGGCCCGTGTGCTGACCACAAAATTTTGCGCGTCACGGGCAAAGAAAACGGCCCCCATAATTGCACGCGAAACTTTGATTTCGTGATGTCAAAGTCTTTCCACTCGCCATCGAGTTTATAGCGTTTTGGCTTCTTCTCTTTATCGACAACCAACTCATAAATATCGATAAGATCAGGCTTATTCACTGTATGACCCCAGCCGAGATAGGGCGTAACGCCCTGCGCAAGAATGGGCGTGCCTGGAAAATTTGCACCCGCAATGTCTGTACCCTCTTCGCTGACGGTATGCGCTTCATACCACGCATAAGGCCCCGTCATGGGTTGATGCGAATTAATTACAAGACGCGTGTGCCCGTCATCAGAACGAGCAGGCGCGACCGCAAAAGCGTTTGACCCGCGCACGGCTTCTAGCAGCGCACCTTGCAAAGACGCGTCCCGCCGCATCTTATGATTAAAGTGGGCGTCCCGCCCCCAGGGCGAAACTTTCGGCTTATCACCTTCCGCAAATAATCCCGCAAGGTCTTCATCTAAACGGTAGAAAAACGGCGTCGCCCATGTCACGCCTGAAATGATGTCTTTGCCCGTCACAGGATAGAGCCCTGCCTTGGCGCGGTCTTGATGCTCTGCGACAAACAGATTTATCCCGTCCGCATAGCCTTGTGCAACGTCGCGCACAGTTTTTGGGAGGCCATCATATTTAGACTCTACGGCTTCACGCACTTTGAACAGGTCATAGAGATAATCTGTGGGCGCGACGGATTTGCCTTTAAACTGCGCCGCCATGCCTCGCGCGCCAATCAGGACATCTTGGATAGTTTCCCAATCATCCTCTGCATGCGCATAAGCGAGGCCAAAAGCGGTATCACCATCCGTTTTGCCAAAGATATGCGGCACGCCATAA
>CALLME010000124.1 GCA_938007945.1 uncultured Caulobacterales bacterium | reverse complement strand
TTCAACTTTACTGGAGGGCCGAGAATGGCAATGAATTTGATGGATATGATTATGGCGGCAGCGGGTGGGCAAGCCCCTCAGCAGGTCGGTCAGCAATTTGGTCTCGACCAAAACCAAAGCCAAAGTGCGATTGCGGCGCTTCTGCCAGCTATCTCTAGCGCGCTGAAGCAAAACACAGCGAGCCCACAAGGTCTTGCAGGTCTTTTGGGCGCGCTCGAAAGAGGCAGCCATGACCAATATCTTGATAATCCAGAACAACTCGCGGCTCCCGCTGCCGTCAATGAAGGCAATGCCATTCTTGGCCACCTGTTTGGCTCTAAAGACGTCAGCCGCGCCGTTGCAGGCCGTGCCGCGGAGCAATCAGGCGTAGGCGCAGATGTTCTCAAGAAGATGCTCCCTATGGTCGCGATGATGGCGATGGGTAGCCTTGGCAAGCAAACCAAAGGCGGCGCAATCAGCGGCGCGATGAAAGGCGCGCTTGGCCAGATGGCGATGCAACAGCTTATGGGCGGCGGCGCAAAATCAGGTGGCCTCGGTGGATTGCTTGGCGGGCTTCTTGGCGGCGGCGCGCGTAAAGCGCAGGCCCAGCAGCAACAAGCGCATCAACAAGGCATGGGCCTTATCGGCAAAATGCTCGACGCAGACGGCGACGGCAACACGATGGACGACATTATTGGGATGATGATGAAGCGTTAAACCGCCACCCAAATTCAGATACGAAAAAGCCCGCTCAAATGAGCGGGCTTTTTTATTGATGATATATCTTTATGAGAGCCAAAATTAGGCTTTAGGATCACCCGTCGGCGACATACGCTCTCCGACCATGTCGTTGCCGTCCATAGTGAGGTCATGCTCTGCATTATATTTCACCATGTCTTCGCCGAGCGTATCGAGGTGCATCATGCGCTTAATCAGCGGAGATATGACTATCAAGCCAACCCCCACGACGACAGCCATCCAACCCACTTTGGAGTAGACTTCAATCACCTGGTCTTCGCCGCCTCCGCCTGCCGCTGTCATCTTGGCGATTTGAGCCGCTGCAAAGTTACCTGCACCAGATGCGAGGAACCACGCGCCCATGATGAGGCCCACCATGTGAGGAACAGAGAGACGTGTCATCGCTGACAAGCCAACAGGCGAGAGACAAAGCTCACCCGTCGTGTGCAGCAGATATATGAGGAAGATAAAGATAACAGGTGTCATCGCTGTACCAGACGCGTTAGCGCCCCAGACAAGGATAAGAAATCCGAGACCAAGCTGGATAACGCCAAGGCCAAATTTAGCAGGCGCGCTTGGATCCATATTGCGCTTCCCGAGCCAAACCCAGAGCGCCGCAAATAGCGGGCCGAGCAAGACGATATACATCGCATTGAGAGACTGGAAGACGGACGCCTTAATCTCTTGGCCGAAAATCTCACGGTCAACAGAACGGTCTGTGTAGAGCGAGAGTGACGAGCCTGCTTGCTCGAACAGCGCCCAGAACAGGACTTGCACTGTAATCAGCATTAAGGCCGCAAGAATACGGTTTCGTGGATGCGGCGGGAGCTTAAAGACGGCTGAGTAAATGATCCAACCATAGACAATCGCAAACGCCGCATAGAGAACCCATTTCACAATGCCTTCATCTTGGATGAGGAACCAGATAACGCCGACACCGACGAAAGACAGCAGGTAAATCATCCACTCAGTGGACAGACCCGCAAATTTCTTAGCCGCAAGTTCTGTTGGGTTTGGCGGTTCGCCCGCGCCCTGCAAGAGCGGCTTACCCCACATGAAGGCAATAAGACCAAAGAGCATACCTATACCCGCAAGACCAAAGCCGTATTTCCAGCCAAATGTTTCGCCAAGACCACCTGCGATGAGCGCGCCACCAAAGGCGCCAAGATTAATTCCGACGTAGAAAATCGTGAAAGCGCCGTCGCGACGTTCGTCCGTTTTGTCGTAAAGCTCGCCCACAATTGCTGAGATGTTCGCTTTTAAGAAACCGACGCCCGCAATAATAAAGGCGAGCGAGAGGTAAAAGATGTTCATAATCGTGCCATCGCGGTTGGCCGCATTGGTCACAGGCTCCCCTTCGACAGCCATACCCAAGTGACCAAGCACTAGCAAAACAGCCCCAAATAGCACCGCTTTTCTCTGTCCCAGATATCTATCGGCGAGCACGCCGCCAATCACAGGCGTGACATAAACGAGCGTCGTATAAGCCCCGTAAATGCCGTAAGCTTGGCCGTCTGTGAACAAGAAATGCTTAGTAAGATAAAGCACGAGAAGCGCGCGCATACCGTAATAAGAGAAGCGCTCCCACATCTCTGCAAAGAATAGAATGTAGAGACCTTTTGGATGGTTGCGCATTTGGAAGAGGCACATCGCCACCCCCAAAATCGCGATTGCGCCTAGAATTACGTAAAACATAAAGTGTCCCCTCAGACTTATTATTATGGCGAATTAGATTTCATCTGTTCTGCCCGCGAGTCACGGCGGGTTCAAGGGGTTTTTGTGAGAGCGTGGCGTAAATCGAAGGACGTTTTACCTCAAATCACGGAAATTATGAAACTATTTTCGTTCATATCCGTAAACTCACAATAAACCATAACAATTATGTCAGAATTAAAGCATAAGCCTAGCGCAACGCTGCAAATGCAATTAGGGAGTGATAAGAATAATCACCGAGCGCAAAATAAAGATGACCAGACCTGTAATTGCTACGATTCTTGTTTTGCCAGCACTCCTTTCAGGGACAAGTATTGCGGCGCAGGAAACGCCGGCTACGCCAGTCGTGTCCGCGTCATCAGGTGACATCCAGAACAGCTATCCGCCCGCCTATTTCACGAAATTCCAACCTAATACCGCCAATGATATGGTGCGGCGTATTCCGGGTTTTATTCTACAAGGCGGCGGCAATGGTGACCGCGGCTTTGGGCAGGCCAATCTCAATATCCTCATCAATGGTCGTCGTCCCTCCTCTAAGACATCGGGGGCAAACGAAATTTTGAGCCGCATTCCAGCAGACAAGGTTGTGCGTATTGACATCAAAGACGGCGCCTCGCTCGACATTCCGGGTTTATCTGGACAAGTCGCCGACATTGTCACAGGCGGCAGCGGGCTGTCTGGCAGTTGGAATTATGCCATGCGGTTTTGGGAAGGCACAGACCCACAAATCCAAGACGGCAAAATCTCAATCTCTGGCGAGCGCGGAAATCTGTCCTATGTCGCGAGTTTTAATAGTGATGAGTTTAAATTTACAGAGGACGGGATTGAGACTTTCGCAGATGCTCAGGGCCGCGTTTTTGAAGATAGGCAAGAGCAGCTCTATTTCCGACAAACCAGACCCTCTGTTGATTTGAACCTCACCTATACGCCGAGCAACGGTCATGTTGCTAATTTGAATACAACAATTAGCTATGCCAATAGCAATCGCGGCGCAGATGAAAAATTTGTGGCGATCACCACGCGTGGCGATACAGGCGAGAGCGTATTTAATGGGGGTGAAGACGAGTTGGAATATGAGATTGGCGGCGATTACGCCTTTCCCATTGGACTAGGCGATCTGAAACTCATCGGCCTGCACCGCTATGAGAATAGCAAAAATACCGACAGATTTGGCCTGTTTCAAATTGGCGATATACCGTTCAACCAGTCGTTCAAACGCGACACGTTAGAAGGCGAATATATTGGACGCGCGGAATATAGCTTTGGCACCTCCCCTCGACATGATTGGCAAATCTCTGCCGAAGGGGCATTTAACTATCTCGACCGTGACGAATTTTACCAAGACACGAACACGCCGCTCGACTTTAATAACGTCCGCGTTGAAGAAAAACGCGCAGAGGGCAACATCACTCATAGTTGGAAAGTCTCTGATCGATTTGATCTGCAAACCTCTGTCGGCGCGGAATATTCCGAGATCACAGTGCCCACAGACGGCACAGACGCGCGCGAATTCGTGCGCCCGAAAGGCTTTATTTCCGCCAGTTTTGCGCAGTCCGACACCTATACGTGGCGGGCAAAAATTGAGCGCGAAGTAGGTC
This sequence comes from uncultured Caulobacterales bacterium, assembly GCA_938007945.1. Taxonomy (GTDB): domain Bacteria; phylum Pseudomonadota; class Alphaproteobacteria; order Caulobacterales; family Maricaulaceae; genus Fretibacter. The sequence continues at coordinate 3,359 of CALLME010000124.1, read as the reverse complement.
AGCTTGATTTCAATCTCTTCACGGACGGCATAAACCTCACTGAGAATTTTGAAAGCTCAGGCAATAGCCAAATCGTACCGACACAAAGCTGGAACGCAGAAATTGAACTCGCGCGCCAAGATAGTGACGTTATTTCGGGCACGGTGCGCGCCTTTATTGATTTTATCGAAGACCCAATCGACCGCATAAGGTTTCTTGACGGCAGTGAAGGACCTGGCAATCTTGATACTGCGCTAATTTACGGTATCGAGGCCAATGCGACATGGCTACTCTCCTCAATCGGCGTAGATGGGTTGCGAATTGAGTTTGAAGGGGCATTGCGCGATAGTGATATTGATGACCCTTTGACGGGGCTATCACGTCAGATCAATGACACTGAGATTTGGGAATATGAAATTGATGTGCGCTATGACATGCCGAACACGCCTTATGCATTTGGCGGTGGTGTAGAGCGTGACCGCGATAGTCCGTTCTTACGACTTGACCAAAGCTTTGATGGGTATCGCAATCGTCCAGAAAGCTATCTCTTTGCCGAACATAAATCGCTATTCGGGATGACCGTCCGCATCACGGCGCAAGGGCTTTTCAATGAAAAAATTATTCGCGACCGCCTTATTTATGAGGGTGACCGCAGAGGCGATATAGTTGAAATTCAAAATTTCGAGCGCGCGCGCGGACGCCGCATCAGCCTTGAACTTTCAGATACGTTTTGAATTAATTAATAGCGACAATCTGTGTAGGCTTGCAAAATGTCGCCGTCCCATTTGCCTTTGTAATCCGTGATAAGATTGTCCGCATTGCTTTTGCCTGTGCGGGCAAAGCCGTCAAGTTCTTGTAAGAACACACTCTCATTTTCGCCATGTGCGTTTGTGTAGCCGCGGGTCTTGAGCCCCTCTCGGGAGATAGCGAGGGCGGCAATAGCTATCTCGCGTAAAGTCTTGTTTCTAAACGGTGTTTGCAGACCCATCTTTGGCACATCCCGGCGGAGTTGGTCACGTTCAGCCTCGGTCCAATCTTTGACAAGATCCCAAGCCGCATCAAGCGCCGCTTCGTCATAAAGAAGCCCGACCCAAAAGGCTGGCATGGCGCAAAGCTCACTCCACGGCCCCGTATCACAGCCGCGCATTTCAAGGAACGTCTTAAGACGCACCTCTGGGAAAATTGTTGAAAGGTGGTCATCAAAATCTGACATCGTCGGCTTCTCCCCAGGCACAACATCCAATTTTCCGGTGAGAAAATCGCGGAATGATTTTCCTGATGCATCGAGATATGTCCCATTGCGATAGACAAAATACATCGGCACATCGAGCGCGTAATCGACATATTGCTCAAATCCAAAACCTTGCTCGAACGCAAAAGGCAACATGCCCGTGCGGTTTGCATCGGTGTCGAGCCATATGCGCGAGCGGTAAGATTTATAACCATTGAGTTTGCCATCTGTGAAAGGTGAGTTTGCAAACAGCGCCGTGCCGACGGGTTGCAGCGCGAGGCTCACCCGAAGCTTTTTGACCATGTCAGATTCTGAGCTAAAATCGAGATTGGTTTGAACCGTGCACGTCCGGAACATCATCTCCAGCCCATGCGTCCCGACCTTGGGCATGTAAGCGCGCATAATGCCGTAACGTCCCTTTGGCATAACAGGCACGTCTTCGAGTTTTGTATCTGGACGAAAGCCGAGCGAGAGAAATCCTGCGCCCATTTCGTCTGCGACTTCTTTGACTTCGCGAAGATGCGTACTGACTTCGCGGCACGTCTGATGCACATGTTCCAGCGGCGCGCCTGACAGCTCTAACTGCCCACCCGGCTCAAGCGAGACAGAGGCGCCGTCACGTTTGAGCGCTATCAAGTAGCCGTTTTCTTCAACAGGCGTCCAGCCAAAGCGCTGCAAATCAGAGAGCATTTTATGGATGCCGCAGTCACCTTCATAAGGCAGAGGCGTCAATTTCTTCAGGCAAAAGCCGATTTTTTCATGCTCTGTCCCGATACGCCAATCAGACTTAGGCTTTGACCCGCCCGCAAGGCGCTCAATCATTTGGGATTTATGCTCAATAATCGGCGAAAATCCGCCAGATGCTGGTGCGGCCATAACGGGCTCTCCTACTCTGCCCCACCTCTAAAAGCTGAAGTGTGGAGTCGCAAGTGGGTATTAGTGAATAGCGGAAAGAGTTTTGTGATGGGGGGCGGGGTTATTCAAATTTATCGCGCTGACTAATATGTCGCTCTGGTTCTTGGCTTTGATGAAGAATGGCGATAACGACTATTTCAGACTTAGTTATGCGGTAAAAAGCGCGATGACTTTCAATATTAAGGCATCGGTAAACCGCGCGATGGCTTTCAACGATATAACCCATGTATGGATTTTGAGGCAAAAGCGCTAAGCCTTTACGCACTGCTTTAACATATTTCTGTGCCTGACCCTTTCCATGCGTTTTCTGCGTATAAATACGAATATCTTTCAGATTGGCGCGCGCTTTAAGGGACAGTCGAAGTTTCACTATGCCGCATCTTCTTTCTCAAAATATTCCTCCGACTCGCGTTCAATCTCATCGAAAAGACGATCCCAATCCTCAGGGGTTTCGAGGTCTATATACTCACCACGCGCGATCGCCGCCTCGCCTTCCTCTAGGCGCATTTTCAGATAATCCCGCTTTTTCTGCTGCTCTTGGTCGTAGCGCACGAGGTCGCGAATATATTCGCTTTCATTACCGTACTGACCACTTTCGACACGAGCCTTAATCCACTCGCCCATCTTATCAGGCATAGAAATCGTTTTGCGTATCATAATGCTACTCCTCTAGGCGGAGCATAACATGTATGAATAGTTCATACAATATGAAGAGCCGTCCGTTTACTACTCCAACTCAGGAATATCCGGCTCGCCGGGCCACACGACCAGCCGATGCCCTAGCTCGTCCTCATCAACCAACTCCTCACTTACCACGGCGTGTTGCACGCTCCAGCCCGCTTCGTGAATAGTGTCGCGACTGCCGCTGATGAGGTGGTGATGAGGCGGGAGGTCTTTGCCTTCCGCGACCAAGCGGTAAGCACAAGTGCGCGGCATCCAGTGGAGCTTGTCGACATTATCGGGCGTCAGCGTCACGCAATCAGGCACTTTTTTGCTGCGATTGGAATAATCCGTACACGTGCAGGTCTCTGGATCAAACAGCTTACACGCCACATCCGTGATATAAATATCGGCCGTATCTTCGTCCTCTAAACGGATGCAGCAGCACTTTCCGCAGTTATCGCACAGACTTTCCCACTCCGACGGGCTCATTTCCGCCATATTTTTGGTTTTCCAGAAGGGTTTGGATACTGTATCAGACATGACAGTGTCTGTAGACAGGAATCACGGATTG
>CALLME010000123.1 GCA_938007945.1 uncultured Caulobacterales bacterium | reverse complement strand
AGCATCGGCGGGAGCGGAAGTTTCGCATTACCAGGGCCAAAAAGGCTTTGCTCACCGCTGACAATTAAATCGTCATAATCATAGGCGTTTTTAATCAATTTCATGGGCTCGCTTTCATGGATAGGCGGACGGACGAATAGGCTTTCACAGTAGCGGTCTTGCTTTTAAACTCAAGCCAAGAGTGACATTTGCCGCGTGGTTTGCCAGAAGTCGCTTTATGTCGCAGCCTTTCGCATTCGCAGTTGAGTTATCGACAAATCAGACGAAGTAGTTTAGAACGACTCTAAATTAAAGACGATTAGGTCGCGATTATACTGAGTTTGGATGAAAACCATGAATTTGGATGTCTCATTACCCGCTAGAAATCACGCGCGCCGTCTGCAAGAGGCGGGGCTTCGCCCAACGCGTCAGCGGGTGCGTATTTGTGAGCAACTTTTTAACGGTATAGATCGGCATTTTACAGCTGAAGAGCTATTCAACGAGCTTAACCACAGCGCGCAGGGTGAGAGCCTCTCGCTTGCGACGATTTACAACACGCTTAAAGGTTTTACCGAGGCAGGGCTTCTGAGCACGCTAACGGTGGATTCAGGCAAGCTCTATTACGACACCAATACATCCCATCACTATCATGTTTATGATGCGAGCGGGCGGTGCCTCGCCGATCTCGATACCACATCTATGAAAGTTCAGGGCTTACCAGACCTCCCAGAAGGCCATGAGATAGACCGTATCGATATTATTGTGCGAACGAAGCCCAAAGCCTAGCCAATCGCCAGCCACATTCATCTAAAACAAAAAAGGCTCCCAAATTGGGAGCCTTTTGTTTTAGATTTGTTAGCCAGCTTACGCCGCTTCGCGGGCCAGATTACGCAGCACATAGTGCAAAATGCCACCGTTTTTGAAGTATTCATGCTCATTATCTGTATCGATACGCACATTGGCCGTGACGGTCTTGGTTGAGCCGTCTGCGAAGTCGATTTTCACGTCAAGCGTGCCGCGTGGCGTGAGGTTTTCAATGCCTTCAATGCTGACAGTTTCGCTGCCTGTCATACCAAGTTTCTCCCAGCTATCCCCCTCTTGGAACTCAAGCGGAAGCACACCCATACCGATAAGGTTAGAGCGGTGAATACGCTCAAAGCTGCCGGCGATAACGGCTTTCACGCCGAGCAGGATTGTGCCCTTGGCCGCCCAGTCACGCGATGATCCGTTACCGTAAAGCGTGCCTGCAAAGACGACGAGGTCTTTCTTATCGGCTTTGTATTTTTCAGCCGCGTCAAAGATAGACATAATCTCACCCGTCGGGATGTATTTTGTCACGCCGCCTTCTGTGCCAGGGGCCATCTGGTTTTTAATACGGATATTGGCAAATGTGCCGCGCATCATCACCTCGTGGTTACCGCGACGTGAGCCAAAGCTGTTAAATTCAGCCTTCGGCACACCGTTCGCCGTAAGGTAATCGCCAGCAGGGCCGTCATGTTTAATCGCGCCAGCAGGGCTGATGTGATCAGTCGTGATGGAATCGCCAAGAAGCGCCAAGATGTTTGCGCCTTTGACGTCCTCAATCGGGTCAGGCGTCATTGTCATGCCGTCAAAATAAGGCGGGTTGCGCACGTAAGTTGATTTTGGCTTCCAGTCATAAGTCTTGCCGCCGCTGACTTTAATTTTCTGCCACTCTTTGTCACCCTTATAAAGATCGCCGTAGCGTTCCGTGAACATTTTACGCGTAATGACTTTGCGTACGACTTCTGAGATTTCAGCCGATGTCGGCCAAATGTCTTTGAGGAAAACAGGATTGCCTTCACCGTCCACACCAAGCGGATCGACGTCAAAATCGTGATGCAGTGAGCCTGCCAGCGCGTAAGCCACAACAAGTGGCGGAGACGCGAGGAAGTTCGCTTTCAAATCAGGACCAATGCGGCCTTCAAAGTTACGGTTCCCTGAAAGGACTGAACAAGAGACGAGGTCACCTTCTGCAATGGCCTCGGACAGCTCAGGCGCAAGCGGGCCAGAGTTACCGATACAGGTCGTACAGCCATAGCCGACAACATCAAAACCAAGCTTATTTAACTCCGTTTGGAGTTTTGATTTCTCAAGATATTCACCCACTACTTGTGAGCCAGGTGCAAGCGACGTTTTTACCCAAGGCTTCACCGTCAAGCCAAGCTTATTAGCTTTTTCCGCCACAAGGCCTGCCGCCATCATCACGTCTGGGTTTGAGGTGTTCGTACATGACGTAATCGCCGCGATGAAGACATCGCCGTGATCGACGCTAAAGTCGCGCCCTTTGACAGGAACTGCACTATCGCCCGCTGGCGTTTTGCCAAATTCGTCGCGCAGGATTGTCGCGAAGTGACGGTTTGCGCCTTTTAGATCAAAGCGGTCTTGCGGACGTTTCGGGCCAGAGATTGACGGACGTACAGTTGAAACATCAAGTGAGATTGTGTCTGTGAATGTTGGCGTCGAGCCGTCACGCCATAGGCCTTGGGCCTTGGCATAAGATTCAACCAACTCAATGCGTCCTTCGTCACGCCCTGTCGCGTTGAGATATTTCAGCGTATCGTCGTCAACTGGGAAGAAACCGCATGTCGCGCCGTATTCAGGTGCCATGTTGGCAATCGTTGCCTGATCTTCGAGCGAAAGGTGATCCAGACCAGAACCGTAAAACTCGACAAATTTCCCAACCACACCTTTTTCGCGCAGCATTTGCACAACGCGGAGCACCATATCTGTCGCAGTCGCGCCCTCGGGAAGTTTGCCCGTAAGCTCAAATCCGATGACTTCAGGAATAAGCATAGAGACAGGCTGGCCGAGCATCGCCGCTTCGGCTTCGATACCGCCCACGCCCCAACCGAGAACCGACAGGCCGTTAATCATCGTTGTGTGGCTATCAGTGCCAACAAGCGTGTCAGGGAAAGCATATGTCTTGCCACCTTCAGTCTTTGTCCAAACCGTCTGCGCAATATTTTCTAAGTTCACTTGGTGACAAATCCCTGTACCAGGCGGGACAACAGAGAAATTATCAAATGACTTAGAGCCCCACTTTAGGAAGTCATAGCGCTCGCCATTACGCTCATATTCGCGCTCGACATTTTTCTTAAATGCAGTCTTTGTGCCGTAATAATCCACCATGACAGAATGGTCGATGACAAGGTGCACAGGGTTTAGCGGGTTAATCGCTTCGGCGCTTTTACCGAGGTTTTGCATGGCGTCACGCATAGCGGCCAGATCGACCACGGCGGGCACGCCAGTGAAGTCTTGCATCAAAACGCGTGCAGGG
>CALLME010000122.1 GCA_938007945.1 uncultured Caulobacterales bacterium | reverse complement strand
GTCGTCGCGCAAATCTCATCTGCTTTCGCCATGGCCGCAGGGATGCCACCTGCGGCGTCCGTCAAGACAAGCTCAGCGCCAAGCAGTTTCATCATCTTGCGCCGCTCAATACTCATCTGTTCTGGCATGACGAGAATGGCTTTATAACCTTTGGCAGCGGCGGCAAAAGCCACACCAATACCCGTGTTTCCAGATGTCGGCTCAACGATTGTCCCGCCGGGTTTTAATATGCCGTCGGCTTCCATCTGTTCAACCATGGCCACGCCGATACGGTCTTTGACAGAGGCGATGGGATTGAAAAACTCAAGCTTATAAACAAGGTCAGCTTTCAACCCTTCAGTTATACGCGGCAAGCGCACAAGTGGCGTACCGCCCACAGTGTCCATTATAGAGTCGTAGATTTTGCCGCGTGGGCTGGCGAAATTGCGTGTCATAGGGGATCCTTCTCTTTGACCTAAGATAGGGCGGACACCTTATTTTTTCAAACCATGTTTGCGTAATAGTCCTCGAAATTGATGATAGGTCAGACCCAAATGCTCTGCCGCACGTCCCTGATGGTCTTGGGACAGGGTGAGAGCTTCATCTATCAAGCCGCGTTCAAAGATTTTTACGCGCTCTGGCAGCGCTGTTGTGGGGGGTGAGGACGGCGGGTGCGGCTTTGACGGGACGTCAGGTGAGTTTTGCGCCTCTAACACATGAACCGCTGGTGCAGGGACTGACGTCATCTGCGGCGCAGCCATTACGATGCCTTCAAAAGGGTTATGCACCAGCGCCGCAATCGGCGCGGTTAGGCTTTCATCCGCAAGGAAAGCTTGGGCCACACTGCGCTCGACCGTCAGCTTTAATTCACGCACATTACCTGGCCAAGCACGCGACATTAAACTTGCGGTGGCCTCAGCGGTAAAACCTGGGAAGCGCTCTGCGCCCAGTGAGGCCGTAATCTTGCGGCCAAAATATTCCACCAGCGGCGGGATGTCATCTAGGCGCACCCGCAGCGGCGGTAGCGGCATGACATGAAAAGCAACGTAATCAACTAAGTCTGGCCGAAATAGGCCCTGCTGCGCCCGTGCGTTCAAATCCACCGAGGTCGCGCAGATAAGGCGCACGTCAAAGTCTTCTGCCTCAGCCGCACCGCGCGCGAGCACAGCTCCCTGCTCTAGCGTCTCAAGTAGCTTTTCTTGAAGCCGTGGCGAGCAGGCCTCTATATGATCCAGAAATAGCGTCCCGCCACCCGCTGTTATAAAGACGCTCTCCTCATCGGGGCGAGAATCATATGACACGTAGCCAAACAGTTTCGCCTCCAACTCGGCCTCACTCTGGGCGGCGCAATTGAGCGAGACATAGACCTGCTCCCATCGCGGGGAGAGGAAATGCAGACGTGAGGCGATGAGTTCTTTGCCTGTCCCGCGCTCCCCGACCAGTAAAACGGGCCGTTCAAGGCTCGCAATATCAGACACACTATCCATTAAGGCATGAAATGAGTCGGACTGCCCAATCGGTTGCTGTGAAATAAGAGCCATATTTAGCTAATTATACCAAATAATCTCAACAATAAAAGCTAAATAATTAGTAAAATATACTAAATTTAACTTAAGCTAGATTTGAAATTTAGAAAAACTGTTATGTTTCAATAACTTAAAAAACGTCGACATTTGTTCCAGCTCTGTCATCTTATGGATGTCGCCGCAGTGATGAGGAGACGAAAGAGAAAGCTCAAAATGAGCCCAACAAAGGAGAGAGAAAAATGACATATCGGACTTTTGATATTGACATGACAGACATAGCGGGTGCCACCGCGTCTGTCGCCACACTAGAAGCGGTTGAGCGCACACGTTCACGCCGACGCAATAGGGCCTTGAGCCACCGCTCAACTGGCTGCCACCTTCGCGGATTTGGCATTTAAGATGCGCGACTTCGACACAGAACTAGACACGCGATCTGAGAGCTGGCGCATTAAAGGCGCCCGCTTTCTGCGCTACCTTTCAACCCGTAAGATGGAATGTTGGGGCTTTTTCGCCGCCGGCTTTGTCATCGTCACAATATTTTAATCCCAACCACAACGAAATTGGGGCCTAACTAAACAGGAGTTACATTATGGGAATTTTTTCTCGCATGGGTGACATCATCAATTCAAACTTGAATTCTATGATCGACAAAGCTGAAAACCCAGAAAAGATTGCACGTCTTATCATTCAAGAAATGGAAGACACACTTGTCGAGGTGCGTACAGACGCCGCCCGCAATATCGCAGAGCGCAAAGAGCTCGCCCGCAAAGCTGAGGCGTATAAAGAGCGCGCAGCGGAATGGGCCAAAAAAGCCGAAATCGCGCTGAATAAAGACCGCGAAGACCTTGCCCGCGGCGCATTACAAGCCAAGCAGCAAGCTGAGAATATGAGTGAAGTTGTGCTCTCTGAGATTGACGTGCTCGACGAAGCTGTCGCCAAAGCTGACGCTGACCTCTCAAAGCTACAAACCAAGCTTGATGAGGCGCGCGCTAAACACAAAGCACTGATGATGCGCGGTACAGTCGCCAAGAGCCAGATTAAGATGCGCACGGCCATGACAGACAACCGCGTCGGCGATGCCCTCGCCCGCTATGAGCGGATGGAGCGCAAAGTGGACGAGCTTGAAGCCCATGTCGAAGCCTTTGACCTTGGTGCGGGCGAGAGCCTTGAGAGCCAATTTGCAGAGCTTGAAGCTAATGACGCGATTGACGCGGAACTTGAAGCCCTCAAAGCAAGCCTGAACAAGTCAGTGAAAAAAGTCACTAAGATGGCAAGCAAATAAAATAAAGTTAGGTGAATAGAGACCACTTAACATCCGCTGAACGGTTCGCCCCCTTCGATCCCTGTCCTCCCCCCTCACAGGACGGAAAACTGGGCGAACCGAACAGCCCCCTTAAAGAGAGAGAGAATTTATTATGGAAGGTATAATCGCCTTAATGATTCCAATAGTTGGAATCGTCGCAGTCTTTAGCATGATTATCATCAGCAACTATTTCAAACACAAAGAACGTATGATGGATCATATGAGTGGCGACCAAATCGCCGAACTCGAGCAAATGTCAAAAATCGCAGACATTCTGGACCAACGCGTCAACGTCCTAGAGCGCATTCTAGATGATGAAGTCCCAAACTGGAGAGGTAATGATGACAAAACGATATAAAAACAAAACCCACCGCGCCCTCAATGATATGAATTGGGATTGGTCAGATGACGGCTATGAATATGCAGAACCGCACAAGAAGTTTCGCCGCAATAAAATCGACGGCGTGATTGGCGGGGTCTGCTCAGGTATCGGCGATTATATTGGCCTTGACCACACAATCGTTCGCATCATCTTTGTCTTGCTAGTTATCTTCACGGGCTTCCCGCTCATCGTCTATCCAATCCTCTGGATATTCGTGCCCAAAGACACCCGCGCGCCTTACATACGTGAGTACCGCGAGGCCCGTCGCGCCCGCCGCGAGAACCCAAGCGAGCCGGTCCGCACAGCGAGCTTTCGCGATGTGAAGTCAAAGTACCGCTCACTTGAAACGCGCCTACAAGATTTGGAGCGTAATATCACAAGCAAAGAATGGAAGCTCAACCGCGAGTTCCGCGACTTGTAACCAACCTCAAAGGCGCGCTGTGCCAGGCGCGCCTCATTTAAAATAATCATGAAAAGGAGAGAGACCATGATTAAGACCACTGCCATTATTCTCGCAAGCGCCGCCTCACTTGGCGCAAGCACGACGACACCGCTTGCCCTTACGCCGACAACGCCTGCCCATTTTGAAGTGACCGCTGGCCCCATCCATATCATTCGTGAAAACGGCGAAACGCAGCTTAAGCTCGACCCCAACTCAGACTCGCTTTTGAAAATTGAGCTTTCAAGCGGCAAAACGCTAAACATTAAATTGTGAAACCGGCGATGAAAAAAATTATATCCATTGCGGCACTTTCGACCGCGCTTTTATCCGCCCCCGCTTTCGCAGATGAGTCGCAAACCCTCTCGATCAAAGATTTTGTCGGCACGGTGACTATCACAACAGGCGAAGATTTTTCGGTCAGCGGTGAAAAAGGTAACATTACCGAAATTCGCCAAAACGGCCTCATTATCGACGGCAATGAAATTATTGATAATAGCCGCTGTAAGACCGTGAACGGTAAAATTGAGCTGAGCTTTGGCCGTAAGAGTTGGTTCAAGCGGATGGGCGGCTATAAGGACTTAGACGCTTATCCAAAGCTCGACATCATCGTGCCAGAAGGTAGCCATCTCGAAATCCGCGACAGTGTAATCTTTGGCACGGGCGAAGATTTCGGCTCAGTCGACGCCAAGGTTAAAAGCTGCGGAGATCTTGAGATTGGCAACATTAATGGCCCGCTAATCCTCGGCGTTTCTGGGTCAGGCGACTTTAGCGCGCTTAACACCAGAACAGCCAATGTGAAAATTTCAGGATCTGGCGATGTGAGCTTAGGCGACATAGAAACCTCTGTGATAAAAGTCTCTGGGTCAGGTGATTTTGACGCAGAGAATATTGAAGGCGACGCAAAGGTAACAAGCACTGGCTCTGGCAGTATCGAAATTGACAGCTTATTGGGCGACCTGGTCTATGAGGGACGCGGCAGCTCAAATTTTGACGCTCAACGTGTAGACGGTCGCATATCTATTACCGCGACAGGCTCGGGTGATGTCGAGATTGAAGACGGCGACGCCCCAACACTTATGATCACCTCTCGCGGGTCGAGCAATATTGAATTTGGCGGCACAGCTGGCGATGTCACAGTCGTGGCCTCTGGATCGGGTAATGTCGAAATAGACAACGCGACAGGCGAGCGCGAGGTCAAAAGCTCTGGCAGCTCTTACGTCAAAATCGCTGACACCAGATATGACGATTAATTAAACCCCTTACCGATTTGTCCCCGTTCGTGCTCCACAGCGCGATTGGGGATAAAGCGCGCGGCATAGGCTTGCAAGGTGGGGCTCTCTCTCGCCTCGGCAGGCTTTGCCGCGCGCAAAACTTACCGCTTGAGTTTGGGCGGCCAGACGACAGGCTCGTTAAGCATATCCGCAGCTAGCATCTCGGCCATTAGCGGCGCAAAGACAAACCCCCGCGACCCTAGCCCTGTGAACGCGACAACGCCCTCTTCCAACTGCGCTATAAACGGCCATGTTGTCTTGCTATTGACGCGTATACTCGCACGGGAGGGCCGCTTGCTTGGTGTTAGCATCTGACCTGTGGCGGCGAGATAGCCTTGCTGATTACGCACATCATCCGCTTCGCGCGTCTGGTAAGGATTAGTACCCTCTTCTAATCTGTCATGCGTTGCGCCCAATAGAAGCTCATCGCCCAGAGGCACAGCATAGCCGCCATAAGTCAGCGCCGTTTCAAGGCCATCATTTTTCGCCCAGTTGATTTGACCGCGCGCATAGCGAAGTTCCAATTCGTCAAACATCTCTACATCCCGCACGCCCGCTCCTGCGGCGAAAATGATGTGAGTCCCTCGCGCGATGACCTCGCCATTTTCGCCAAGAACACTTAGCCCCGTACCGTCGCGAGAAACAGCTTTCGCCGTCGCTTTGACATTTTCACATCCGCCGAGCAAACCCTGCTTTGCTTTCTGCGGGTCAATCACTTGCGCTCTTGGAAAGCGCATAATTTCACCCGTCCATTGCATCTGTTCAGACGACAGGGCGGGCAACTTAGCGAGGTCAGCATGGCGCGCAACTTGCTCTGGCGTTTGCGGCGCGTGGTCGACACCTTCTGAGATCACGGCATCAAGACTGTCATAAAACCGCGTGGCGTAGAGGAAAGACGACAGCGCAAAACGCGCGAGCGGACTGTCATTTCTATCAAGGCGGGGTTTGACAATGGCTGCGACATTCCCACTCGCGGCGGTGTTGTCGCCGCTATCAATTATAGTGACCGCTATCCCGCGTCGCGTGAAAGCCTCATAAAGCGTGCATCCGGCTATACCTGCGCCGATGATAATCGGGCGGACCTCTGGCTGAGGCGAAGTTTCTCGAACGGGCATGACGGCTTCAATGCGGTGGCGTTTGCGGCCAAAACCGTCTGTCTTTCTAACGTCAAACCCTGCCTCTGAAAGAGCCTGCCGCACGGCCCCTGCGGCGGTGAATGTCCCGACCCGCGCACCACCTTTTGATAGCCGCACAACATGAGCCATCACCTCTTTCGTCCACATCGCAGGATTTTTGGCGGGCGTAAAACCGTCTAAAAACCACGCATCGGCCTGCATAGACAGCCCCGAAAGCGCGGCCTGCACATCGTCATGTATAAGCGTCAAGGTCACGTCATCGCTAAGACGCAAGATATGCGTCCCGCGCACACGGTCTGGCCATGCCGCTATCAGCTTTGCGATATAAGGGCCAAGTTCAGGCGAATTGTCAGACCAAGATGAAAGCGCCTTGCGCAACATTTCAGTGCTCAATGGAAATTTCTCAACACTGACGAAATGTAGCCGCCCTTTTGCAGACTTATGCTGCTCCCACATCTGCCATGTCGCGAGGAAATTTAGACCCGTGCCAAAGCCAAGCTCACCTATGACAAAGCCCCCCCGCGTAAAGCCGTCTTCTGCCCAGCGCTCAGGCAGGCCACACGCTTTGAGATAGACCGCGCGCGTTTCCGCGAGTCCGTCTTCCACGCTGAAATAAATGTCATCAAAATCCTGCGAGGCCGGCGTGCCATCACGCGACCAATCTAGATTCGGCGAAGGACACAGCGTCAATCGTGGGGGCGCGCCCTTTTTTTGGGCAGGGTCTAATTTTTTTGGGGCACTCATGCCGCATTTTATGCCGTCAAACAGCGGAATTAAAGCAAATTATATTTTGCCAAAGCTTTAATAATCAGAACATTTTACCCAATGACTAATCTAGGGACGTAAAGGTCGCTAATCGCACAATTTCAGGTCAATTAAAGCCATAATCAGATTATCGAGAGCTTTTAAATGGTCTTGAGAGTGGCTTACCGTCACAAAACCTTCACGAAACAAAAACAGCCGTCCGTGCCAAATACCTTGTCACGATCAAAGGGAGATTACCAATGACTGCTTTCACTAGACTTATAAAATCCAGCGCAGCTGCCGCAGTTCTAACGACGCTGGTTGCCGTGCCGAATACGGCTTCTGCCCAAGACGTGAGCGTCTCAACAGGTGTTGATATCGTCACAGATTACGTATTCCGCGGCGTCAGCCTCGCCGACACAGCCATCCAACCTTATGCTGAAGCCACAGTGGGTAGCCTCACATTTGGCGCATGGGCGTCAACGGGCTTTGGCAATACATCTATCGCGGCGGGTGACGAAATTGACCTTTACGCCTCATATAATTTTGGTCTGTCAGACACAGTTAGCGTTGATGCGGGCATCACATATTATCACTACCCACAGGGCGGGAGCTTGTTTGAAACAGAAGGCGGCGGCGCAGGCACATATGAAGTGTCTCTTGCAACGAGTTTTGATATGCCGCTCGCCCCATCTGTCGCGGCTTATTATGACCTTACGCTCGAAGCGTTCACACTCGAAGGTGGCATCGGCCATAGTATTCCAATGAACGACAAAACTTCACTTGATCTCGGCGCAACAGTTGGCCTCGTCGATGGTGACGGCTTTAGCTATGAATATGCAGGTGCGTCAGCGGCCGTCGGTTACGCCCTGTCTGACAATACATCCGCTTATGTCGGCGCAAACTTAGCGCTCAATTCAGAGGATGCGCTTAACTTCAGAAAATCACTCGAAGGCAATCCAAAAGACAGCCTTGTTTGGTTCGGCGCAGGTATCTCTGCTGGATTTTAATAATGCCCAATAGGGCGCGCCAGCTATAGCAAGGCGCGTCCAATATTGAGAAATTTTTCACGCCGCTGCTTTATTAGAGTAGCGGCGTCATTTTTTGCGTGAGCCTCTATTTCTTTGACAATAGCTGCACCAACAGTCTTGATTGCCACATCTGGTGCGCGGTGCGCCCCGCCGACTGGCTCTGAGATAATCTTATCAATCACGCCGAGTTTTTTAAGGTCTTTAGCTGTGATTTTCATCGCCTTAGCAGCGTCTTCTGCCCTCGCGCCGTCGCGCCACAAAATGGACGCGCAGCCTTCTGGTGAAATCACGGAATAGATAGAATGTTCAAGCATCATCACAGAATCAGCCGTCGCAATGGCCACTGCGCCGCCAGAGCCACCCTCGCCTGTGATAACAGAAATAAACGGCACTTTCAGACCAAGCCCCACGTCAATAGCGCGCGCAATCGCTTCGGCCTGTCCGCGCTCTTCCGCGCCGCGTCCTGGAAACGCGCCAGCCGTGTCAACAAACGAGACAACAGGGATATTAAACCGCTCCGCCATTTGCATAAGGCGCACAGCTTTGCGGTAGCCTTCGGGCTGCGCCATGCCGAAATTATGCTTGAGCCGCGTCTCTGTATCAGTCCCTTTTTCATGGCCCATGACCATAACG
>CALLME010000121.1 GCA_938007945.1 uncultured Caulobacterales bacterium | reverse complement strand
ATCATGCCGACAAGCACGCCGTCATCGCCTGTCACACCGATACAGCCAAAGCCTTTATGGCTCATCACAGCCAGTGCTTCTGGGAGTGGCGTTCCTGCCGCCACAAGCGGAAGCGCGTCGCCTGTGTGCATCAACTCGCCCACGGTTGCGAGAGTCGCGCCAAGCTTTCCGCCAGGATGATAGGTCTTGAAGTCTTTTGCGGTGAAGCCCTTGGCTTCGAGCAAGGCGACAGACAGCGCATCGCCGAGTGCGATTTGTAATGTCGTGCTTGTTGTCGGCGCACGGGTTTCTGCGCAGGCTTCATCAGCGTCTGGTATCAGGAGCAAATGGTCGCTTGCGCGCGCGAGCGTGCTATCCGCTTTGGCCGTCAGACCGATAAGCGGAATGGAAAATCGACGGCAATAGCCGATAAGGTCGGCGAGTTCTTGCGTCTCGCCTGAACGGGACAGGGCAATGACGGCATCCTCGCTCGTAATCATGCCCATATCGCCGTGGCTGGCTTCGGTCGGGTGAATATAGAGTGAGGGCGAGCCAGTAGAGGCAAGTGTCGCGGCAATTTTGCGCGCGACATGGCCCGATTTGCCGACACCTGCTAGGACGATGCGGCCTTTTAGAGACTGCAGCACATCAATGACAGCCGAGAAGTCTGCGCCGAGCTTAGCAGACATCTCCTTGAGGGCCGCTATTTCAGTGTCTAAGACGCGGCGTCCGACTTTGGCGTGAGTATTCATATTCCCTGCCTATCAGAGCCTGTTCGTCAGGGCCAGACACTACTCGTCCAAAACATGAGGGTGGTAATTCGGCACGGCGCGTTTTCGCACTGGCTGCACAGACCAAGTAAGCATACGCGCAACATCGCTGATGGGAATTATACGGGTAGCTTTGACTTCTCGGCGAGATTGCCAGACATCAGAAAGCCCCCCGACCCCGTCCTGAATGCCGCGAAATGTTGGCTTAAATCGTCCAGAGCGCAGCCCTGCCCAAAACAGTACAAAAAGATTTAGCGCGATATGAGTTGGCAGCAGAAGCAGCAATAGCGGCAGCGGCGTGTTCTTGAAAAACGTCCAAATACGGTTGCGCGTGCCGTGATAGACGGCAAAATCTGAGGCACGGCCAGAAATACCACTGCTAACATGGTCGAGAATGGCATCTGCAGACTGCACGCAGCGCCCGCCCGCCAATCGCATACGGTAGCCAAGGTCTACGTCTTCGTGATAGCAGAAGAAGCGCTCGTCATAGCCACCGAGCCGTAAATATGTTTCGCGGTGATAAAGCGCCCCCGCCCCGCACGGCGCAAATGCCTCTGACGAAACAGTCGGGGCAGCGCTCGCAGGATGTCCGAAACCTGCCCGCCACGCGAGCCCACTCGCGTGATAAAAATCACCCAATCCGTCGAGCACATCGGGTTCCAACGCCATAAATTGCGTTGATCCCACCATCGTAATGTCAGGCGAGGTGACCTCGGCGAGCAGGTTTTTAAGCCAATCTGGGCGCGCAAACGCATCAGGATTAAGCATGACGAGCCAATCCGCCCGTGCTTTTTTTGCCGCGAGGTTATTCGCCGCCGCAAAGCCGAGATTCTCGCCCACACGGATAATCTCAAACCGCGCGTCAAGGTCTTGCAAGCTCTCCAGCGAGCCATCTGTTGAGCCATTATCCACGATAAACGCTTCGAAATTCGCCTCCTTCTGCGTTACGAGCGCCTCCACGCAACGCGAAAGCCAGTCCCCGCCATTATAATTGACGATGATAACGGACGCTCTTGGCGCGGACGTATCTTTGGTAAAGTTGATAACAAGTCTCCTCTCGCCTGCTCTAGCGCAAAGCCTTGGCGCACGGAAGGCCACAATCCTCACGCAAGGGTTACTCGCCTCACAAGAGATAACGTTTCTTTTATATGCAATTTTCTTTATATGGAGTTGACCGCCCCCGCTATGGGGCCTATTGGACGGCCAAGACTTTAAACTGACACGCCCGCATGACGGGACATTGCTAAGAGCAGGACATACCATGAGTGAACATGATTACGTTGTAAAAGACATCAGCTTGGCCGAATTTGGCCGCAAAGAACTTGATATTGCCGAAACTGAAATGCCGGGCCTTATGTCCCTTCGCGAAGAGTTTGGCGAGAGCAAACCCCTCAAAGGCGCGCGCGTTGTCGGTTCACTTCACATGACAATTCAGACCGCTGTTTTGATTGAAACTCTCACGGCCCTTGGCGCGGATGTGCGTTGGGCATCATGTAATATCTATTCTACGCAAGACCACGCCGCCGCCGCAATCGCTGCCGCAGGTGTGCCCGTTTTCGCAATCAAAGGTCAAACTCTCGAAGAGCACTGGGATTATCTTGATAAGTCTTTCCTGTTCCCAGAAGGCCCGAACATTATCCTTGATGACGGCGGCGACGCCACGCTTTACATCCTTCTTGGCGCACGCGTTGAGAACGGCGAGCCAGAACTTATCCAAGGCGAGCCAGGATCGGAAGAAGAAGCAGCGATTTTCGCACAAATCAAAAAGCGTATGGACGCGAGCCCAGGTTGGTTCACAAAAATGCGTGACCAGATTGTTGGCGTCTCCGAAGAAACAACAACAGGCGTACACCGTCTTTATGAGCTTGTTGAAAAAGGCCAACTCCCCTTCCCAG
Source organism: uncultured Caulobacterales bacterium (assembly GCA_938007945.1). Lineage (GTDB taxonomy): Bacteria > Pseudomonadota > Alphaproteobacteria > Caulobacterales > Maricaulaceae > Fretibacter. The sequence goes on along the minus strand of CALLME010000121.1, from coordinate 3,474 downwards.
CGATTAACGTTAACGACTCTGTGACGAAATCAAAATTTGACAATAAATATGGCTGTAAAGAATCGCTCGTAGACGGTATCCGTCGTGCGACTGATACGATGATGGCGGGCAAGACGGCTGTCGTGCTCGGATACGGTGATGTCGGCAAAGGCTCAGCAGCGTCTCTTCGCGGTGCGGGTGCGCGAGTCAAAGTGACAGAAATTGATCCAATTTGTGCGCTACAGGCCGCTATGGACGGCTTTGAAGTCACCACCCTCGAAGACACGCTTGAGACAGCTGATATCTTTGTCACGACGACAGGCAATAAAGACGTTATCCGTCTTGAGCATATGCGCGAAATGAAAGACATGGCGATTGTCGGGAATATCGGACACTTTGATAATGAAATTCAAGTCGCCGCTTTGCAGAACATGCAGTGGACCAATATTAAAGACCAAGTCGACATGGTGACTTTCCCTAAAGGCAACCGCATGATCCTTCTCTCCCAAGGTCGCCTTCTGAACCTCGGCAATGCCACAGGTCACCCGTCATTCGTGATGAGCGCATCCTTCACCAACCAAGTACTCGCACAAATCGAGCTTTGGGAAGACAGCAAAGCCAAAAACAAAAAATACGAAAACAAAGTCTATATGCTGCCCAAGCACCTCGACGAAAAAGTGGCGCGTTTGCACCTTGAAAAAATCGGCGTGAAGCTGACTGAAATGAGCAAAGAGCAAGCTGACTATATCGGTGTTCAGCAAGAGGGCCCCTATAAGCCAGAGCATTACCGCTACTAGAACAAAATTCACGGCGGCTCTTTCTCTCATGAGCCGCCGTTATTCCATTCAACACACACAAGCCTCTCACATACTAATAAAAAGCCCAACGCCATTTAAGTGGCAAAAGAGCCTTAAAACTAAAGGAGCGCGCCATGAGCCGCACATCATATACTTTCACTTCAGAATCTGTCTCTGAAGGCCACCCTGATAAAGTCTCTGACCGTATTTCAGACGAAATTGTCGACCTATATTTCCGCAAATCTATTGCCGCTGGCATGTCACCTTGGGACGTTCGCGTTGCAGCTGAGACACTGACGACGACGAACAAAGTCGTTATCGCGGGCGAAACACGCGGTAAAGACGTGTCCAAAGACGAAATCGAAGCTGTGGCACGCGCGGCGATCAAAGATATTGGTTATGAGCAATCAGGCTTCCACCACGCACACGCTGACGTGGACGTGCTGCTGCACGCGCAATCTGTTGATATCGCGGCTGGCGTTGACGAAGGCACAGGCCTTCACACCGAAGAAGGCGCGGGCGATCAAGGCATCATGTTTGGCTATGCGTGTTCTGATGTTGCGGACGCGCTAATGCCAGCCCCGGTTCACTACAGCCACCAAATCTTGCGCCGCTTGGCCGAGGTTCGCCATGACGGCACTGAGCCCATGCTTGAGCCCGATGCGAAATCACAAGTCTCTGTACGTTATGACAACGGAAAGCCCGTTGAAGCAACGGCGATTGTCGTCTCGACCCAGCATAAAGACGGTCTTTCCAGCGCTGATATTTCTGACATTGTGAAGCCTTATATTCTTGAGACACTCCCCGAAGGTTGGATCACGAAAGACACGGTCTTTCACATCAACCCAACGGGTAAATTTGTCATTGGCGGTCCAGACGGCGATGCAGGTCTGACGGGACGTAAAATTATCGTCGATACTTACGGCGGCATGGCGCCTCACGGCGGCGGCGCTTTCTCTGGAAAAGATCCGACGAAAGTTGACCGTTCAGCCGCATACGCTTCACGTTACCTCGCGAAAAACATTGTGGCCTCTGGTCTTGTCGATTGGGCCAATATTCAGCTCTCATATGCGATTGGTGTGGCCGAGCCGACATCGATTTATGTTGAGCTTGATAGCGAGCACGCCGCCCTTGCGCAGAAACTTGAAAAAGTTCTGCCGCAACTCATGAGCCTCACCCCACGCGGTATTCGCAGCCACCTTAATCTGAACCAGCCTATTTATGCGCGCACAGCGGCCTATGGTCACTTTGGCCGCACGCCAACGGATGAGGGTGAATTCTCTTGGGAGAAAACAGATTTGGTCGACGCGATTTTAAAAGCGGTTTAATCAACCCCCAAAAGGTCTTTCAAACCCTCCATACTCTGGAGGGTTTTTTTATGCCCGCCCCATGAATTGACACCGCTGTCACAATCGGCGAGTTTACCCACAAGTCAGCAAGTTTATCGCGGACATATGAGGGGAATATCATGGAAAACATCAGATTATGGCTGACAGCTAGCATAGCGGTGATTGCGCTTAATGCCTGCGCCGTAAATGAGACCAAGCCTGTCAAAGACGCGCCCGCTCAAACGACGCAGACTTCTGAGGCTTACCCCGCCTTTGGGCGCATCGTCGCGCTTGACCCTGCCCTTGCCAACCATGTCGCGCCTAATGCCAAAGTCGAAAAACTCGCGGAAGGCTTTTGGTGGGCAGAAGGCCCGAGTTGGGACAAAAAACGTAATCAGCTTTATTTTACCGATGTTCCGCAAAATAAAATGTTTGTTTGGTCGGAAAATCAGGGCCTGAAAACGTTTCTCGACCCGTCAGGCATAGACGTCTCAACACTACCGCAAAACATCCAAGACGAAACTCGTGAGGCGGGGGTGAATGGCACATGGATGTTGGGCGGCGATACGCTCGTCATGGCCAATCACGGCAAGCGCGCAATTGAAAAACTGAATCTTGAAACAGGTGAGCGAGAAATAATTGTCGATAATTTCGAAGGCAAGAAATTTACTTCACCCAATGATTTGGTTTTGGCGAAAAATGGCGATATTTATTTCACAGACCCGCCCTACGGATATAAGGGCCTCAACGACTCTTTCATGAAAGAGATACCGTTTAATGGCGTATATAAATACAGTGCTGAGACTGGTGGCATTAGCTTGATTGATAGCACCCTCAACCGTCCAAATGGTATCGCGCTGTCACCAAACGAAGCGCATATTTACGTGACACATTCTGATCCCATCGCGTCCAAAATTATTCGCTACAAAACTCAAGCGCCGGGATTTTCAAACGCCGAGGTCTGGCTCGATACACAAGCAGATTTAGACAGCGGTCTCAAAGGCAATCCCGACGGTTTAACGGTCGCGGCGGACGGCACAGTTTACAGCACAGGTCCTGGCGGCGTTCTTGTCATTTCGCCAGAGGGCAAACTGCTGGGCCGCATCATGGTTGGCGATGACCCGATGGGTAAGCCAACAGCCAATTGCACGCTCGGCGGGCCAGACGGCAAAACGCTCTATATCACGAGCCAAGATACGCTCGCCCGCGTGCGCGTCAAAAGCGGGCGTTAATTTGGATTTCCTCGTCGAGCACCGCGCGCTACTGACGACAGTTTTGTCGGTTGCGCTCTTACTCGGCCTTGTGCTGCGCTTGCGTATGCACGCTTTCCCTGCACTACTTGTTGTTAGCTTATTCGCAGCCCTCGCAGG
>CALLME010000120.1 GCA_938007945.1 uncultured Caulobacterales bacterium | reverse complement strand
TACAAAGTCAGCCCGACTATCGTCGATGCCATGGATAAGATTTTCATCTTGCACGCGGATCACGAACAGAACGCGTCAACGTCAACTGTGCGTCTAGCAGGTTCATCAGGCGCGAACCCCTACGCCTGTATTGCGGCAGGCATTGCCTGTCTTTGGGGGCCAAGCCACGGCGGGGCAAATGAGGCCTGCCTGAATATGCTCCGCGAAATTGGCACGGTTGACCGTATTCCAGAATTTATCGCTCGCGCCAAAGATAAGCAGGACCCGTTCCGTCTTATGGGCTTTGGTCACCGCGTATATAAAAACTTCGACCCGCGGTCTCGCGTCATGCAAAAGGTTGCGCATCAGGTGCTTGACGAACTTGGTCTGAAAAACCCTGTATTGGACGTCGCGAAAGAGCTTGAAAAAATCGCACTAGAAGACGAATATTTTATCTCCAAAAAGCTTTATCCGAATGTGGACTTCTATTCAGGTATCGTTCTTTCGGCTCTCGGATTTCCAACATCCATGTTCACTGTGCTCTTTGCGCTCGCTCGTACAGTTGGTTGGATTTCGCAGTGGAACGAAATGCTCGAAGATCCAAGCCAGCGTATTGGTCGCCCGCGTCAGCTTTATACGGGTGCAACAGAGCGCGATTACGTGCCAATGTCCAAACGCTAGCTAGGGTCTAAGCGCTTGGATCCAAGCGTCAGAGTTTAGGCGCGAATTAGCTTCAATATTTGCGCGGCGGCTTTGTCACTTGCAAGGCCGTCTCCACCTTTCATCCGCCTCGCTTCAGCCCGAAGCGCGTCTGAACAGGTTTGGCGTTTATGACTATCGTCTATAAATTCTGAAATTTCGGCTGCGATATTTTCGCCTGATGCCTCGCTCTGCAAAAGCTCGGGCATAAGCGCTGCGTCCGCAGAAATGTTGACAAGAGATATATAGTCGGGCTTGAACAGACGTTTCGCAAACCACCAGCTTAGCGGCTTAAGTTTGTAAATCACGACAGTCGGCACACCGACACTGGCAAGTTGGGTGGTAACTGTACCTGAACAGGCAATGGCGACGTCGGCCGCCTTAAACACATCGGCTTTTTCTGCCTCTGAGACGAGCGTGATTTGACGAAAAGTCCCGCTGTTTTTTGCATCGTGCACTTTGTCTTTCATTGGGTCGGCGACAGGGCTCACGAACTGCATATTGGGATATCGCAGTGAGAGCTTGTCGACAGCAGCCGCTATGGGTTTTTGCAACTGATTAATCTCGGACACTCGACTTCCAAAAAACACGGCGCAAAGTGGCGCATCATTCTCGCAGCTTAATCTTGATCTAAGTGATCTACCGTCGCCTGCCGTATAATCCGTATCAAACATTGGGTTCCCTATGTGACTCACAGATAGGCCGTGCTGTTCAAAGTAAGGCGCATCAAAATTATGGATGGACAGCACATGATCATTTGATTTGGCGAGCACACGCGCGCGCCCTTCCCGCATAGCCCAAACTTGCGGCGCGACATATTTAATGATGGGGCCCTTATAACCAGCGTTCTTAAGGCGTTGCGACACGCGGATCATAAAACCCCAACTATCTATCAACACGACGGTGTCTGGGCTCGCTTTCATAATGGCCGATACAGTTTCCTTCACTCGCCTCAAGACAAGTGGATATGCGCGAACGGCCTCAAAAAAACCAAGAATTGACAAGCCAGATATGTCAAACTTAGATTTCAAACCCTTTGATGACATGGCGGGACCACCAACACCTGAAATTTTGACCTTTGGTGACTGTGCGCGAAGCGATGTCATCAAGCCTGCGCCAAGCTGATCAGAAGAATTCTCCACAGCGACTATAAAAATATGCGGCGCAGCTAGGTTCACCTCTGTCATCTCTGAACTGATGGCAGACCCGCAACAAACATACCCAATGCGTCGGCCTGTCTCGCCACTTCATCGCGAGAGAAAACGAAGCTGCCTCCGCCTTCCGTCACAATACCTGCGAGCCCTGCGGCATCAGCTAACTCAATTGTTGTGATCCCAATAGACGGCAAATCCACACGCGTCTCTTGCCCAGGTTTTATCATTTTTGCGAGCACACCTTTGCGTGCGGCAGCTGTGCCGCGTAAAGTCTCTGGAAGCGCCGCTACACGTCTCAACATGGCGTCCGTCCCTTCTTGCGCCTCGACTGCGAGGACAAGCCCGTCACAAACGACGGCTGCCTGCCCGATATCGAGTGCACCAATTTGACGGGCGATGCGACACGCCTTCTCGCTATCGTCTTTGTGCTCCACTGACATTTGCATTTGGCCAAGAAACCCATCGGGCATGACAATATGGGCGCACAAATCCTGAGGCGCAATAATCTGAAAACCATCATTTTCAAAACTCGCGACAATGGTAGAGAGGAGTGCGTCGTCGCCGCGTTTGGCCGCGCGCAGGACGGATGGCAGATGGCGAAGCCCCTTTAAATCAGGTTTGAGCGCGCTGAAATCTGGACGGCTCACATTTCCTGCCATGCAAATATGCGTGCAGCCTGCCCGTTTGAAATTGCGCGTTATTTTACCAAGCTTAGCTGGGTCGAGTGTTTTGGCAATCATGCCTGCGGGAAGGTGAGTCGGCGTCCCTCGCAATGCGATGACATGTAGCTCTGTATCAGACGCTGCGCACCCTTCCAAAACAGCTAAAGGAAGGTCCCCGCTCCCCGCTATAAGGCCGACTTTCACTAACCAGCCCCGTTTTTAGGCATGCAAATGGGGCGCTTGTCTTGTCCGCGAATGAAGCTGACAATCTCCATGACTAAAGTTTCGTTTTTATATAGATGCGCCGTATCCTCAAGGCGTTCCGCAAATGTGCCCTCTTGCGCAAATAATAGGCGGTAAGCCGCGCGCAGGTTGCGTATCGCTTCCCGGTCAAAGCCACGGCGTTTAAGTCCGATGATGTTAAGCCCCGCGAGACTTGCCGTATTCCCAACGACGGAGCCATATGGAATGACATCTGTAGTAACCGTCGCCATCCCGCCAACAAATGAGTGCGCCCCAATGCGTGTATGTTGATGGACGGCGCAAAGACCGCCTAATATCGCATGATCACCTATGGTCACAGCGCCCCCAATTTGCGCGCCATTTGAAATAACGACACGATTTCCGACATGGCCTTCATGGGCTAGATGCGAGCCTACCATGAAATAGCAATCATCCCCGATGACCGTCACCGCGCGACCAGCGTCAGTCCCAGGATGAACATTCACGAGTTCGCGAAAAATACTGCGCGCACCAATCTTAATCGAAACAGGCCCGCCTTTATGTTTAAAATCTTGCGGCGGGTGTCCCATGGAGACGAAAGGATATAGTTTGCACCCCTCCCCAATTGTCGTATCGCCCGCCAAATTAACTTGGCTGACGAGTTCTACATTTTTTCCAAGTTTTACGTCTGGGCCGACAATGCTCAAAGGGCCGATGATAACGCCGTCCTCAAGCTGCGCATTAGGGTCAACATAAGCAGACGGATGAATTGTAACAGCCATTATCAGCCCTTTTATATTGTCTGCTCAAAACTCATTTGCGCGGCACTGAATGTAAGTGTCGCGGTAATATCAGCACCCACTAGCACTTTCCCAGCGAATTTGTAAAACGGGCCGCGGACTTTCTCAATGCTTACCTCTACACGAAGTGTTTCGTTCGGATAGACAGGGCGTTTGAACTTGGCCGACTCTACACTTGAGAACGCAAGGAACTTTTTATCGTCAAGACCATGCGTCAGCGAGACGAGAAGAGCCCCCGCTTGCGCCACAGTTTCTACAATCAATACGCCTGGCATGAGAGGCATATTCGGGAAGTGACCTTTGAAGAAATCAGCGTCCTCTGACACATCGGACTCAATAACTATGGCGTTCTCACCCAACTCAATCACACGGTCGATAAAGAGCATCGGGTCGCGATGCGGGAGATGTTGCATAATGACATCGCGCAAAATGGGAAGGTCGTGGGACATATTATGTTTTTTCAGAATTTGGTTTAGACTTTGCTTTTGGCGACGCCGTGCGACGTAAATAAGCAACTTCGCGCATGAACTTCTTAAGGGGTTGAGCTGGAAAACCTCCCCAAGTCTCACCATCAGGGATATCATGCATAAGACCTGAGCGCGCCGCGATACGCACGTCATCACCTATTGTAAGATGATCAGCGAGCCCAACAGCGCCGCCCATCATGACATTTCGCCCGATTGTGCAACTTCCCGAAATACCCGTATGTGCCGCGAGACAACTGCCTGGCCCGATGCTGACATTATGGGCGATTTGCACGAGGTTATCGAGCTTCACATCATCACTCAGTACAGTGTCACCAAGTTGACCCCGATCAACGCAACAATTTGCGCCAATCTGCACCCGCTCACCGATGATTACGCGTCCGAAATGAGGGATATTCACAATGCCTTGCACGTCACCTTCTATGCCGAAACCGCGCCCGCCAATGACAGAGCCAGATTTCACAACGCAAGCGGGGCCCAGAACTGCAGATTTCAGCGACACGTTCTCTTCGATTTCGCAGTCATCGCCTATGATGCAGCCTGGCCCGACGACAGAGTTGGGGCCGACCACAGCTCGCGCACCGATTACGGCCCCTGCACAGATTGTTGCAGTAGAATGTATTTTCGCGCTACTCGCGATTTTGGGGTTAGCACCCGCATCATGCCACCGTTTCAACGTTGCAAGGCGTGCGGAGGCTCTGGCAAAATGAGCTCGCGGCGTGGCTGATATTATCGGAATTATATGTTTGGTGCCGACATGTTCTGCTAGCTCTTCTGAGACAAAACAAGCCGTGGCTCGACACGTCTCTAAACCTGCCAGTGCTTTTTTGGTTTGAATGAAAGACAGCGCCCCTAAGGTTGCGCCTTCTAGTGACGAAGGATGCGTAATCTCTGCGTCCAAAAAAGGAGGGTCTAGACGCGAAACGTCCAGACCCTCAATAATATCTGCGATAGTTAGCGGGCCGTGGGCGACGTAAAACCTGTCATCCAACACGGCGCGACCTATGACCTATTTACGCGGCAGACGTTCACGTACGACTGAAACTGTCCGCATTTGTGAATTTAAACGTGATATCACTGTGTCTGTGATATCTGTTGATTTGCCACCGTAAATCACGAGTGAGCGGTCAAGAATAACGTCTGCATTACGCTCGGCGACCACGGCTTCAAGGATTTTAGCAAGCTTCTCATTGACCTGCTTCATAGCTTTAGCTTCAGTGACCTGCAATTCACGCTGTTTGTAGGCTGCTTCGACTTGCGTTTTCTGACCTTTTTCTACTAAGGCTTGCGCACGTTTTTGCAGGTCTGGGCGAGACTTGAGCGCCGCTGCATCCATATTCTTTAACTCGGCCATAAGGCGATCACGTTCTGACTGAATAGGGGTGGCAGAGGCTTTGAGCTCTGATTCCATAGAAGAGCCGATAGACTTCATTTGCGCAGCAATGTGCTTGCCAACTGAAGATTCGCGGATGACGCGACCTTGATCGACCACGAGAATTGTAGTTTGCGCGAGAGCTGAGCCTGCAAAAGCAAGACTGGCAATGACGCCGATAGCTGCGCCACGGAGAGTTTTCGTAAAAGACATATTAGAACCTTGTGCGTGTCGTAAATTGAAATGATTTGCGCTCATCCCAGGGGTATTTTTTAACGGGTTGTGTAAAGTCAAAACGGATTGGACCGAATGGACTTTCCCAATAAACGCTGGCCCCTACCATGGCGCGGATAGACAGATCATCGATGGTTTGTGTGCGAAGATTTCCTTCTGTGACATCAAATTGAAATTCTTCATCAATCAAGCCCACTGTACCTGCTTCTGCGAATAGACTACCTGAAAGCTGTGGAACGAAAAGCGGAAAACTCACCTCAGTTGCAGCTAGCGCGTAAGCATTACCGCCGAGAGCCTGAATACGGCGAACGTCGCCAGTCAACTCGTCAGTCTGAATCACATGGGCGCCAATACCTGTCGGCTCATAGCCGCGGAAGTCATAAGAGCCTTTATAGAAACGGTCATTCACGAGAATGCTGTCACCGCCCCAACCTTCTATGTAACCACCATAGAGCTTGCCAGAGGCGATAATGCTCTTTGTAAGACCACGATAGAAATTGGCCTGTAGGTCAGAACGGAGATATTTCACCTCTCCGCCAATACCTGCAAAGTCTTGGTTAAAGCGAACATCAAAACCGCGAGTTGGCGTGATGGGGTCGTTACGACGGTCCCACGCAAAGGTGTAGCCCCCGATTGAGGACAAACGTTTTCCTTCTTGTTGACAAAGATTATTTTGACGGGACTGAATAGGGTTAGCAAGAATGGCCGCGCAATTTACGCCTGGAATTTCAATGTTTTCAGTCCGCAGAGAGTAACGCGCCGTCAGCGAAGTATTCTCCGTCAGCGGGAAGCCAAGGCTGATTTGCCCACCTGTACGTGATTGCCGGAAACCTGTTTCGTCCAAGAAGTCGATAGTAACATCAAAGAGCTCAATCCCCGCAGCGAGGTTACG
>CALLME010000119.1 GCA_938007945.1 uncultured Caulobacterales bacterium | reverse complement strand
GCTGTTGTGGATAAGAGTGTGGCCGTGCTGATGGCTGTGACGGCTGTAAGAGTACGGGAGAACATGTTTACCCACCTTTCAAATGTTGTTTGCGTAAGACTGACTGCAAAACTCGCGCCAATTCAACGCGATTCAACTTTTGAGGGAAAACGAAATTGTCTTTCCCCCTCGCATTAACCTTTTCTTAACACATTTTACGCGGATAAAAAAACGCAGGCTAGAGATTTGTCGAGCCTGCGTTTTTCACTGGAGAGTTCTGTGAAATTTATAAGCTAGAAAGTCCAGCCTTGCATGCCGTGTGAGGCGCGCGCGCCGTGCATGTGGTGAACCGTTGGCGCAACAACCCCAATTCCGCCACCAAATTGTGGGCCGAAGTTACCGCCCATATGCCCACCCATGACGCGACCATATGGTAGTACACCTGGCATTGGCATAGGGCGCGGTGTTAGGACGGGCGCAGGTGGCACGAAAGGCGCGCCGACAGGACGACAGCCTTGTGGCATATTATGACCTACTTTAACTTTGTAAGGCACGTCGATAAATTGCGGGACAGGCGTCGGGACAGGCTGCGGAATACCGTAGACAGGGCTAACAACTTGCTGAGTCTTAGCAGGCGCTTGGCGGCGACATACGACTGATGTCGCGACTGTATCACCAAACATAGTCAGGCCAGAAACTTTCTCCCAGTAGCCGCCGCTACCGTCAACGCCAGAAATAGCATTTTCGCTCGGCGCGCCGCCCGTGGTCGTTTGACCCGTCACGACAGAGCCAAGATATTGCGCACCTGCTGGTGCACCTCCCATTTGAGGGCCACCTGCAAGCATATTTTGACCTGCTAAATTAGGCATGGCAGGGATAATAGGCGCAGCAACTGTCATTTGTGACGACATCAGCGGCGCAGAAAGATTTATATTGCCAGAGGAATATTGAGTTGTTGAATAGTGGCTGCCCCCTATCCCCATATGTGATGATGAGCCATATCCGTTTGCAGCGAGGACACGCGCGGCATCCGCTGGATTACGATTGATGAATGATGTCGGGGCGTAAACTGTGCCTGGCGTAAAGGTGAACTCACCATATTGGCGCGGGACAAATTTTGACGGATCATAACCGCCACCGATAGCCACTGTGCGCGGCGCAGGTGGCGCCATCATAATAGGCGCAGGCTGCGGGGCCGCGAAACTATGGAATTGAGGCGCGAAACTTGGCACTTGCGGCGCATTAAACTCGACATTTACGGGCGTACCCCTGTCTTGGCGGCAATAGGCCGTTGAGCTCGGATGACAACCGCCTGTAAATGACGACGGGAAATCTGTCAGACCTGCCGTATCCATCATACCATGGACGCGTGTGATGGAAACATTTGGCGCGCGTTGATAATCTATACTGCGCAAGAACCCCATGGGCTGATGCACATTGACGTTCATATTATCAAAGACGGGACCTGTTCCAGGATTGACATTAACGCCAACGTTACAAAGCGCAGGATTGACGCCCACACCGCATCCGCCCGCCATAGCAGGGGCATTTAAACCAAAAAGACCTAGTCCTGAAACGCAAAACAAAGTTGTCTTCAGCACGTTCATTTTCATGTGACGCATAGCGCGTTCTCCCACAGTTTTCGCAAAGTCTGACTTTGCAATCTATAAATCCAGTTGGGGAATTCGCCTGACGCGCAATGCGTGCCAAAAGCTAGGAAACGGGCTTAAAAATCATAAGCAATGCCGCCGCGTTCCCAATCGCCGTAGCGCGTAGGTTCTTCTCCCTTTGGCCCGTTGGTTTCGTCTGGACGATGAGATTGCGCGGCTTCTTTCGCGCGCTCTTTGCGTTCAGCAGCCTCGGCCAAAGCGCGCTTTGCAGCGGGCGATAGCAATTTGCCGGGTGCGGCATTGGGGAGAGCGTCATTGGTCATGACAGCCTTCTAATACCGCGACGCATCATCGTCAAACGTCTCACAACAGTGAGCCAATTCACCGCAGGTCAAAGAGACATTGTCTCAATTCACCCAAGATGAACCATTCTGTTACAGTGGCTTGCATAACATTTGATTAAACGCGCGTTTGGCTTTTGTTAGGACAGATTAAGAAACAGGGTTAATTCGCCTTAAGACTTGGACGGATTTACGGATAGCGTTTGAGATCTGTGACGACAACTCCGCCTGTCAGCTTGACCTGATACAGGCGGTCATATTCATCTGCTTCAACAATAGGGTCGCCGCCCTCCCCGCCCAATGCCCTGACAAGGTCTGGCGTCGTATTGGAATGGCCGACAATAAGGTAATTTCCGGTTAGATCAGAAAGCTGCTGCGCAAATTCTGTGAGTTCTCTGCCGTCATAAAACCTCAGGCTCAGCCCTGTCTGCGCGATGAGCGGCGCGGCAGTATCGCGTGTGCGGCGTGTATCTGTTGAATATATTCCATCAAATTTCACGTCTCTGAGTATACGAGCGAGCTCTTCGGCACGTTCTTCGCCTGCAGGAGACAAGGCGGGGTCATCGCCTTCCAACTCTTTTTCAGCATGACGTACTAGATAAAATGTCGCCTCTACCTCACTTGTGTCTTCGTAAGTCGCCTCCACTGGCGCGCTTTGCGCCTCTTTCTTTTGACAGGCGACGGCAAAGGTTGAGACCAAAGCAATAGAGAGGGCGGAACGAAGAAACGCTTGACGTGTGAGGCTCATGACTTGTCACCTTTATCGCTATCAATCTTGGATCTGTTTTTGAAAAAATAATCCAGACCAACGATTGAGACGAGGGTCATAAAAATCGCAAAGGGCGGATGGCGCAGGGCAAGCAAAAACATGATGCCAATAATGACACCAAATAATATCGCATAGGGATGTATTTTCATATCAAGCCGTCCTTTTGTTAGCTCTGAATATCAGGCCTTACCTTAGGGCTTAAGTTCAACGTCCCAATAGAGATAGTCAAGCCAACTTTCATGCAAATAATTTGGTGGAAAGCGGCGGCCTTGATGCTGGAGTTGATGCGTTGTTGGCTGAAATGGCTTTTGGCGCGGCGTCATGCCAGCCTCGCGCGCCAGACGCCCGCCTTTTTTCAGATTACATTTAGAACAGGCCGCGACAATATTTGTCCAACTTGTCACCCCACCGAGGCGGCGCGGCACGAGGTGATCAAAGGTCAGGTCTTCGCCGCTGCTACAATACACACATTCAAATCCGTCGCGCAGAAACAGATTAAAACGCGTGAAAGCGGGCGCGCGATTTTGCGGGACGTAATCTTTGAGCGCCACCACACTTGGCAGCGGCATCTCAAAACTCGCGGCGCGAACAACCTGCTCATAGCCGTCAACGACATTCACGCGGTCAAGAAAAACGGCTTTCACAGCATCCTGCCACGACCAGAGCGAAAGCGGAAAATAAGAGAGGGGTTGATAATCCGCGTTTAGAACCAAACACGGGTAATTACCCTGCGTCACGGGCTGCAAGTCGCGCGGCAGCTCAGCCTCGCCAATGAGAGATGTCGACGCAATCACGCCCATGTTAAACTTGTACAGAGCCGCAGTGCGGAAAATACACAGACGTAGATATGTTGTTGGCTAGCTAAACTGAAAACTCGACCTCATCATTTAAATTTAACATAGCTAATCAGAAGAGCGAGGATATGACAAGGGCCGCTTTGACGCTAAAATGCTGCCATTTATCTGTAATGCGCTTCGCGACGGCGCGATTTAGCCTCGCTTCGTTAACGTCTTGGCGGCAATATAAGTTATGCGATTCGTTTTTTTGACAGCTAGTTCTGTACTGTCCCTGAGCTTAGGCGGGGTAGACGTTAGGGCACAGAATTTTCCGCGTGCTGAGACCGCTGCGCAAAGTGTGCGCAATCCCCTAGACATAAAGCGTCGTGTCGCGGGTCCGCGCGAAACGCCTCTTCTCGCAGACGGGTTTTATGCGGAACGCGTCGCCAGTAACCTCGGACAAATCACTGCCGTCGTGACGGATAATGCGGGATCACTTTACGCGATTTCAAAAGATACAGGCGCACTGCTTCATATTTTTGACCGCGGCATGGACGGGCAGATTGATATGCGGCGGGCCCTCGCGACCGGGTTCACGCAGCCCACAGGCCTTGCCTATGAGAGTGAGGCGGACGGTCTTTATGTCAGCGATAAAAATGCAATCTGGCGCGTGGATTTAGCGAGCGGCACGAAAACTGAATTTGTCAGCCTTAAAAATTTACAATCTAGCGAGACGCGCCCCCCCACACATTTTCCTCTGACCCTTTACAAAGGCCGTCTTCTGTTGGGGCTTAGTAAGTCCGATACGACCTCATCAGTACTCTCGATTGACCTGATAACGGGTGTCGCCACTCACCTTACTGACCTGCCTGAAGCACCCATTCGCGCGCTGTCCTATGGCAATGGCCAGCTCTGGGCAGCGGTCGGGCAAGCCTTACGCCCTGTCGAGCTTGGCGCGAATAAGATGGACGCGAAACGCTACCTCCTAGAAAAAGGCGGCGCGGCATTAAATGTCATGCTCCCTTCGCAAGATACGCAGTATCCAGAAAATTGGCCGCAGGAGTTAAAAGGTGCTGTCATTGCGGCCCAAGGACCAACCAACCATAGCGCTACTTTTCAGAGTGTTGAGAACAAAAATAGCGGCGGTAATAATATCGTCATGATGCCAACTCAGTTCGGCGCGCCGACATCAGTTCTGTCTGTCTTTGCCGGAGGGTTCTTAAGCCGTGACGCGCAGACCGCTTGGGCGACACCGCATGCCTTTGTGATTGATCCACGCGGATTGTTTTTCACGGACCCTTTAGGCGGCTCTCTCTGGAGGGTCAGCGTCGATAACCGTCCCCCGCCAAAACCGCGGGTGCGTATTACAGAACCATTGCCTGATGCCCCCACGCAAAAGCCGTCGCGTTCGCGCGGCGAAACTGTGGCCATGTCAGGCAGTCAAATTGGCCCTGCTAGCCGCCTGAGTTCTGCCTCAACATTAAAGGTGGGCTCTTATCTTAAGAAAGAACATGATGAAAAAGAGGCTGCGAAACTCGCTGAAGAGACAGCAGAGGAAAAGGCACAGTCAAACGCAAAAGCCAAAGCGCGCGAAGCTCGCCGATTACGCAATGGCGGGCGGCCCGAAGCGTCAGAGGATTAGCTCGCGCTTTGTCTAGAGCCCGGTGGTAGGACGCGTCGTGACGACGCTACTCTCTGGGTCTATATTTGGATCATAAACCTGACTTGACGTATCGATATCTTCGATAATGACTGTACCGCCACTTTGGATAAGACCACGGCGTTTTAGAACGGTACGTTTCTGTTCAAACTCTCGCATGAGTTGGGCAAGCTCATAAGAAATTGGGAGAGGGTTTCCTTCCGCATCTGTCACATTTGCGCGCGCAATAGACGGGCGACTACCGCCGACGAGATCAGCGACGACATCATCATATTTATCAATGCTCATTGGCTTGGCGACGATAATCTCGGGACGAACATCTTCGCGCGCATAGACCAAGAGGTGCCGCTCTAAATCCGCTTCAAAATTTGGGAAATAATAGGGCGCAGCTTCTTGGTAAACACGCGACACTTTGCGCGCATTACTAATTTCATGAACACCGCGTAATGAGTTTACAAATTCTGTCGCAGATGTCTTTAGGCCCGATGTCAAATTTTGACCTGTGAACGCGCTATCAAGAATGGCAGGAGAACCAATATCACCTCTGAAAAACCCGTATATCACATTTGGGTTTTTCCAATTCGGATAAACAATACGCTCACGAATATCTTTTAGTGAGAGCGGTACGCCTTTCACATTCAAGATTTTCGCCTCATCGATGGGGACGCCATTGACCTTGATTTTGCTCGGACGACGCACTGGATATTCTTCGACGATTTTCGCTATCATCGTGACATTGTGCAGATTAAACCAATAAGCAAGTTGCTCATTACGTGACATCCGCGTCAAATCTATCTCGTTACCAATTCTTTCCAGGTCTTTCTGATAATCAGAGAGGGCACCTTTATAGTCATCACTAAGAAGCGAGAAGCTGATACGGCTGCCTTCTAGGCGGTAAGGCGAACGGTGGCCTGTAAGGCTTCTTGTCCCCGTCTGAGGCTCCACACGCCCCATGCGACGGCGCGTTGAGGGGCCAAGTGGCAAAACCGAATAATAAAGCGCATCATTCAGAACGCCGTAATCTAGCCGCGTCTTTGACGTTTGAGCTTGCGGTATGAATGTTGCTATCGGCGCAAGACTTGACGCGCCGAGCGTTGTAACAGCGGAACCTGTGAGTTGTGCTTGAACTTGTGCGGGAGCGACTGATGGAAGAACCAACACGCTTGTGGCTGTAACAATTGCCGCAATATTTTTCAACTTATACATTTTCGCCTCGCGTCAAATTGACTGCACTTTGGTGTTTATAGTTATACGTGTAATTCATAGCACAAGATTTATCGTTTTTCAATAAATATCTTGTTTACTGCCTATTTTTAAAAATACGACAACCGAGATTAAGATAACGACGCATTTAATGCTGAAGCTAAACGCGATAGCCGCACATCCAGACGCGGCCCGATGAGCGCGTCATATCCCGTCTGGGCGACAACTTTTGGTTCTTCGTCTTTGATTGAAAGCATCAATTTCTTAAGCAATGAAGTTGAACGACCAGACGCCACGACGGCCAAGCGGATGGCCAAGCCGAAAATTTCTGCGGCGCGCTGCTCTTGCTCACTGAGTAAGAGACTAATCGCGGCGTCATTTGGAGTCTTAGCGCGGCCCGTGAACGAACGAAAAATAATAAGGGCGAGATAGGCGCGCTCCTTATGTTTCAGCCCCGCGAGAGGGGCGTAGAGCACGTCTTCAAACACCAAATCCGCACGGTAACTCGGATGCAACCCTTTGCCTATCCCCACAAGTAAGCAGGCAGCTTTGCGTAGCCGCGCCTCATCTTTGGGAGAAAAGCTCCGTGGAAAATGCGCACTCGCATCGGCTAGAAATGCCATTAACGCTTTTGAAAATTTCGCTTTCCCTTGCTGATTGCCGCGCGCCAAATCACGACATCCATCATGAAGCGCATCTCGCTTGCGCTGCGGCGCGGGCAAAGCGTCATAGATTAGCCCTTCGCGCAGTCCTGTATCTGAGACGACAATGCGCGATGGCTCAAGACGCTTAATTAACTCTGACAGAAGAAGAGCCCCATATGGCAAAGTTTCTCCGCGCCGTAATGAAATGCCAGGGAAAGTCACGACCGTTTCTTGCCCCTCGCCCACGGCCCAATCACATAAGGCCAAAGCGCGCTCAGGGCTGAGTTGATAGCCCTGCAAGGTTCTTAGTGGGTAGTCGTAACGTATCTGGTGAATATGGGCGAGGTTACGCCACGCTCCGCCAATTAAGTAGAGCGCATCACCTCCGAGCATAGAGGCATCGATATTTTGCGCGTCAAACGCAGCTCTTATCTGCTGACGCAAAATAGGAGGTTGGAACGCCTCCCCCGTCAGATTTTGGCCTAAAACGCGAAAGGGGCCCAGCGGGGTCGTCATACCTGTCTTTGGCGCGCCGTCTTCAACACGGATAAGCTCGAGACTTGCGCCTCCTAAATCAGCGGCGAGCCCTCTTGCGCGCGGCATGGCGGCAAGCAAACCCATAGCGGAAAGACGCGCCTCTTCCTCTCCAGAAACAGGTGACAAATCCAGACTTGTGGCCTCCTTCACGCGCGAGATAAAGTCCGGTGCATCCTTTGCCTCACGCAATGCCGCCGTGGCACCGACTATCACTTGGTCAACATTTTGCGCGTCTAGAATAAGCGAGAACCGTATGAGCGCCGCTTCGGTCTCAGCGACACCATCTGGAGACAGTTGGCCTGTCGTGCGCAGGTCGCGTCCTAAGCCTGCGTGGATTTTTTCATTATATATGGGCACGAATGAGCTGCCAAAAACATCATAAAGAACGAGGCGCACGGAGTTCGACCCAATATCAAGCACGGCAATGCGCTGTCGTTCTGCGCGTGAAGAAGGTGACTTCATGGACATCCCATGTTCCTAGACCGCCTTTTTCTCTGTATCATTGGCGACCAGGTCTACTGTTGATATTCTCGCCTTTTGCTGGCGTCGATTTGTTGGCAGGTCAAGCTCTTGCGGGGCAGCAAATTTGAGGGCTTTACCACGACCAGACAAGGACGGGTTCGACATAAAATAGCCATGCGCCGAGAACGGCTTTTTACGTGTTGCCTCTGTTCGAATATATTTGCCTGTCGCTTGCAACTCCCAACTATTGACGTCGTCATTGAGGTTCGCAATCATGATTTGGTTCATGACCTGATCACGCACGGTTGGGGCCTCAACAGGTATCAGCGTTTCGATCCGCCGATTTAGGTTTCGCGGCATCCAATCGGCCGAACTGAAATAAATTTTCGCGTCTTTATTGGGCAGGGCTTTTCCGCCACCAAAACACATGATTCGGGAATGCTCTAGGAATCGACCAACAATGGATTTTACGCGAATATTATCTGACATTCCTGGCACGCCTGGACGCAGGCAACATATGCCCCGTACGACCAGGTCAATCTGGACACCCGCTTGTGATGCGTCATAGAGTTTTTCAATCATGTCAATATCGACAAGCGCGTTCATTTTAGCCCAAATTGCGCCCTGCCCGCCGTTGCGCACAGTATTAATTTCATCATCAATTAAGGCGACGAGTTTTTCACGCAGTCCAATTGGCGCAATGCTCAACTTTTCAAGCCCAGATGGTCTTGAATATGACGTGACGTAATTAAACAATTTCCCGACATCGCGGCCCATCGCTTGGTCGGCGGTAAAGAGAGCCAAGTCGGTATAAATCTTGGCGTTGAGAGCGTGATAGTTACCCGTCCCAAGATGGGTATAGTTGCGATAACTTTGCCCCTCTTTGCGTATGACGAGAGAGACCTTGGCGTGAGTTTTATAATCAATAAATCCGTAGACGACATGCGCGCCTGCGCGCTCCAAATCGCGGGCCCACCGCATATTTGATTCTTCATCAAAGCGCGCCTTAAGCTCGACCAAGGCCGTGACGGTCTTACCGCGTTCTGCTGCCGCGATAAGGGCGCGCACAATCGGGCTATCTTCTGATGTACGGTAAAGCGTTTGTTTTATAGCGACCACGTTCGGGTCAGCCGCCGCCTGTTCTAGGAACTGAACAACGACATCAAATTCCTCATAGGGGTGATGGACCAGAATATCTTTCGCCGCAATTGCCGCGAGACAGTCCCCGTCAAATTCTCGAATGCGCTCTGGAAAACGCGCTTGAAACGGTGGGAATAAAAGCGATGGATTTTTGGAACTGATGAGTTGATTTAAGTCGACCATGCCAACAATGCTGCCGGTCTCAATCACCGCTTCATCCCAGCACTCAAAGCTCTCAACGAGAAAATCCTTAAGCGAATTTGGCATATCTGCGTGAACTTCAAGACGAATCGCTCGCCCCCGACGCCGTTTTTTCATCAAGAACTCAAAATGCCGTACAAGGTCTTCGGCTTCCTCATCCACCGCAATATCGCTGTCACGCGTGACGCGAAATTCGCCGCATTCCAAAATTTCAGCTTCTGGAAAAAGCGACGGCGCATAAGTATCAAGTACGTCTTCAATCATAACGTAGCTCGCGGTTTTTTTAGTTTCATGAAGCGCGATGAAGCGCGGCACATGCACAGGCACAGGAATGAGCGCGTTCATAACCTCGTTTTCGCCAGAGCGTTTAAGTGAAAATGCCATGCCAAAGCCAAGGTTAGGAATAAACGGAAAAGGGTGGGCTGGATCAACGGCGAGCGGAGACAGAAGCGGCAAAATCGTGTCTTGATAAATGAGGTCTAGTCGCGCGCGGTCTTCGTTCGACAGCGACGAGATAGTTTGCACTTTTACCCCTTCATCTTCGAGCGCTTGTCTTAAGTCTTTCCAACACTCGCCTTGCGCGCGGATGATTTTACCCGCGCGTTTCGTGATTTTCTGAAGTTGTCGCTGCGGCAAATATCCATCGAGGCTTTCTGCATTCAGACCTGCGAGGATTTGCGTCCTCAGCCCCGCGACCCGCACCATATAAAACTCATCCAGATTACTGGCAGAGATAGACAGGAATCGCAGACGTTCCATCAATGGCACTTGCGTGTTTTTGGCTTCCGCTAAGACGCGGGTGTTGAAAAAGAGCCAGGAAAGCTCGCGATTGAAGTACCGCTTTAAACTGTCCTCTTTCATTGGGCTCGTCCTTCTTCACGCATAACAAAGTCGCAGCGGCGCACATCCTAGCGAACCTAACTATGACAGAGGGCAACTGGCCCTGCAATGACTGCTTGAAAGAAAGCTAAGCGGCGCGCTGTGCCGATTGTGTAATCGTGATGTAAAGACTTTTTTCATCAGGCGCTGAGCGGAGGCGCTGACGTGTTTCTTCACGGCGCAGACGACGTGAGAATTGAGCAAGAGCGCGCAAATGCGCCCCACCTGCATCAGATGGTGCGACCAGCAGCATGACAAGATCGACCGGCTTTTCGTCAACGGCTTCGTAATCCATAGGCGTCTCAAGACGGGCCATAACTGCATAGACGCGTTCTAGACCATCAATGCGAGCATGGGGCAAGGCAACGCCGCTCCCCACGCCTGTTGAGCCGAGCCGTTCTCGCTCCATCGTCGCATTAACGATATCGCGGCACTTTAGGCCCTGCTCTTTGATTTCGGGTAGATCTGCAATGCGCTCTGCCATCAATTGGAAAAGCTGCTTTTTGCTGCTTGCGTGCACGTCTATCATTACGTCATCGACGCTATATTGTGTTGCGTTTGCCATGCGGGCCGTCTTTTTCATCAAAGGGGCGCGGGCGAGCGAAGTCATGTTCGACGCCCCGTCATCCCAATTTTGCCGCGTCCTATGACATTTTCACCTCAAGGTCAATTGCTCGCTACAGCCAAAAATGAGGCTTTATGCGGCAGGATCAATCCATCCAATATTGCCGTCGGGACGCTTAAATACAACATTTACGCGGCCATGTTTGGCGTTATTGAAAATGACCACGCCGTTATCAGCCAAACCAAGTTCGAGCGCCGCCATACCTGGCGTCATCGTCTTAATTTTTTGGCTCGCCTCGGAAATAATCATCGGCTCAGAAGGGCCGTCTGCAACATCGGCCTCGGAGTCAAGATCTGAGTCATCGACCGGGTTTTTCATGATAAACATGTTAAACGCTTCAGCTTTGGCTTGGATTTTATGCTCAGCTTGGTGATCTTTGAGACGGCGCTTATAGCGGCGCAGTCGCTTTTCCATATGCTCTAGCGCTTCGTCGGTTGCGCCGTAAGCCTCTGATGCGTTCCCCGTGGCTTCCATAGTCGCCCCAGAAGGGAGGTGCACAGAACAGACTGTTCTAAAGCCCGTCCCTTCACGCGAGACAGAGACATGAGCCTCGCCCTCTCGGTGAATATATTTATCCATCATTTCGTCAAATTTTTCGCTTATTCGGGCATGAAGCGCGGGTGAAACATCAATATTTTTAGAAACGATTTGGATTTGCATATATCAACCTCTGTGTTGTGATTATGTATTCATGATAGCACAAACCGCCTGACTTGCGAGTCAGAAATCTAATTTCTCTTGTTATGCGCAAAGACTACAGCTTTTAAAAACTCCACGTTTACGGGCTTTTTACGCGGCTATTTCTCAAATAGTTAACGTGCGTTAACCACAATGTACAATCTTTAAGGGAACAAACACATTGCTGACAAAGTTATACAGCTATTAACCATGTACGGGACGCTTAGAGCGAAAAGGAGTTCTATTATGAAACAGTTACAATATGGCACTTACGATTGTGAGCCATTTGTGATGGCGCCGCAATTTACAGTGCGCACAGCGAAGCTACAAGCGTTTCATGGATCACGAAGCCCCATTCTTTTTGGAGACGCACTTAAGTCTATTTTGCAAATTGAAGCGTCAATTTCGAAGAACGGATTAATGCGCCCCCTAAAAGTGACCCGCTCCGACGGAAAACTCATCGTCATAGATGGTCATAAACGTCTCATTGCGCTGCGCCGTCTGAAATTTAAAAATAAATTACCGCGTAGCCTCGTTAACATACCTTATGTATTGGAAATGCAAGAGGCCGCCCACCTGATGTCAGATCAGGAGCGCTACAGTGAAATGAATGAACTTTCGAAGGCGGGACTATCAGCGTCCCAAATCGCCGCGCAACTTTGCACTGACATAGCAGATATTCATGCGCTTGAGGTCATTGACCGCTTGAGCCCGCGCTTAATTAAAGCTTTTAAAAATCGCGT